>NZ_JBREBQ010000010.1:0-99627 GCF_052906625.1 Geobacillus sp. CCR
CCAAGGGCTGAAGAGTCTTTATCAACGATATGAATCTCTGCGTCAGACTTAATGGAACCGCCGTATACCGAACGGTACGTACGGTGGTGTGAGAGGACGAGGGTTAGTCACCCTCTCCTACTCGATTTTGTCCGCAACGGTTGCTTTTATACAGTTTTCGTTGCCGATGGCTCCCGTTTGCGCCAGGCAAGGAAAAGGAATGCAACAAGCGACAGCGCCATGGCGATCATAAACGGCGCCTTTGCGGAAACGGCATGACCGATGACGCCAGATAGCACTGGAGCGATGGCCGACCCCATCCAGCGAACGAAGTTGTACATGCCGGAAGTGACGCCGCGTTCATACGGCGATGTTTCCATCACATAGCCTGTAAACAAGGCGTTGTTTAAGCCGGATACAAGGCCCGACAAAATGATAAGGACGATCATGAACCATGTTTGTTCAGCGACCGCTAAAAGCAGCAATAAAACGGCAAACAGCAATAAGCTGTAAGGCAATATTTGTTTCGATTCGTATTTTGCTTCAAGCCGGTGGGCCAACGCTGCCGATCCGTAGGCGAGGCAAAGCCCCCAGCCGAAAAAGACAAGACCGATTTGAATCGCCGATAACTTCATGACCAGAGGCGAATAGGCCAAAACAACGAAAAAGCCGTAATAATAAAGCATCCCGCCGATCGCCCCTTTTAAAAACGGCGGAAAGGCGAGCAGATGACGCATTTCCTGCCATCCGACTGCTTTTTTCGGTTTTCCTTTGTTTGGATCATACACAAAAAATGCGACAAGCAAAAAGGCGATAAAAATGAGTACGCTTGTGCCGATAAACGGGTAGCGCCATGAATGTTGGCCCAGCAGTCCACCGATGAGCGGACCGCCGGCCATGCCGAGGCCGATCGCCGCCTCATACAAGCCGACAGCGGTGCTTGCCTGCGGTGTCAAAGCGATTAACAGTGTCATAGCCGTTGCAAAAAAGGTGGCATTGCCAAGCCCCCAACCGGCGCGGAAGATCGACAGTTGTGGAATGTCGGCGGCGAAACCGCACAATAATGAGAAAATCGTGACAAGGCCAAGTCCGATCACCATCATTTGTTTATCACCAACGCGGCTGACGACAAGGCCAACGGGAATCATCATGACCGCCATCGTAAAAATATAGGCGGTAAACAACATTTCCACTTGCCAGTGGGTCGCGCCGATGCTTTCGGCGATGACCGGCAAAATCGGATCGACGACCCCGATGCCCATAAACGCCAAAAAGGCGGCGGCAACGGTAATCCAGCGCGCCCGTGTTTGTTTTCTTTCCTCCACTATTCCTCTCTCCTCTCTTTTAGGATGGCGTCTATTCGCTCCGCCATTTGGTTCAGTTCTTGTTTAAGTGCTGTCATCTTCTTCATTTTGTCATCAAGCATGGCGATTTGTTGGTGCAGACCGGCGGCCATTTGTTCGAGTTCACGCCGCTGCTCGCTGCTGGCGGCGGCTTGGCGATATTCCGCTCGATGCGTCTCAATTTTTTCTTTCAACGTTAAAAAGTGATGCAGCTCCTGCAGCGAAAAACCGAGCACTTCACGGGCAGCGATAATGTTTTTCAGTTGTTCAATGTCGTCCGCTGTATACAGGCGCGTTCCTTTTTCGCTCCGCGCTGGCGGTTTGATCAGCCCAATTTCTTCATAATAGCGGATCGTCCGTTTCGTTAAACCGGTCGCTTTGGCGACGTCGTCAATTTTGAATCGCTCCATCAAGGCCCCTCGCTTTACTGTGATCGTGATACATCGTTTCTCATACAATTATAACATTAACGTTAACGTTATATTTTGTCAATGCTCCATTGTCATAAAGAGGAAAAAAGAGATCAATGCCATGCTTTTTGAGATGCAACGAAAGTATACGGCTAAAAGGAAAGAGGATATCCCCGCTCTCCTTGGTAGGGATATCCTCTGATCCGGTTATGAAGATTTTTCCGTTTCGTTCCTCCTTAGCACTTCTTTGACTGCTGCTTCAATTTCTTGATAGCTTGTGCAGCGGCAAATATTGGACTCCAGCCATTCTTGAATCGTCGCTTGATCCGCGCCCGGATGCCGCTCGATGAGTGCGTGGGCGTTCATAATGAATCCAGGAGTGCAATAGCCGCACTGAAAGGCGAAGTGGCGGACGAAGGCGTGCTGAATGGGGGCATCATCAAGCCCTTCGATCGTGGTGATTTCTTTGCCGACTGTCTCAATCGCGAGCATCATGCACGATTTGATTGGCGTGCCGTCGACTAAGACGGTGCAGGCGCCGCAGTCGCCGTTCAAACAGCCTGGCTTGGCCCCGGTCAGCCCCAGCCCATCGCGCAAAACAAACAGCAGCGTTTCGGCTTGGCGAGTGACGATCGATCTTCGTTCTCCATTAACGTGCAGCACAAGCTCCCGCTTTGTCGTTTCCTCCATGTCCGCATGCTCACCTCCTGTTTAGACGGTTTCTCCGTCTCCGAGCTCACGAAGCATATCTTCAAGCAGCTGGGCGGCCACGAACAGCCGGTAGTCTGCTGAGCCTTCAATATCGTGCAAAATCGGGCGCGGGAAGGCGTCAACCGCTGCTTGGATTCGTTCACCAACTGGGCGGTTCCGGTCGTTGAGGTGCGCCTCAACGTCAGCCGAGCGAAACGGAAACGGGCAGATGCCGCTTAGGGCAACGCGAACCGTCCCGTCTTTTTTCAGCGCTGCAATCGTCACAAGCGGGTAACCGACTTCCCCTTGCTTGCGGCGCTTGCGGTGGAAATGGGGCAGGGTGGCGGTGGCACGGTCAACCTTGAACTGGACGACAAATTCACCGCGGCCAAGCTGCAGCTGTTGATGAAACAAGTCAAGGAAGCGGCATTGCCTGATGCCGTATGGTCCGGCGATGATGACATCCGCCTCGGCGACGAATAGCGGCAGTGCGGTCTCACGGTAAAAAATTTGTCCGCAGATGTTGCCGCCGAGCGTAATTTGGTTGCGCGCTGTCCGGTCGGCGACTTCTCGCGCCGCTTTTGTCAATAACGGGAACGGATTTGCTTCTTCGAGCTCGCCGAGGGAGAGCGCCGCTCCGAGCACGAGAGAACCATTGTCGACATCAAGCGACCGACATTCAGGGATCGATTTTATGTCAATGACGGCCGCGGTGCGGACAAGGTTCAACCGAGACAACGTGATGATTTCCGTGCCGCCGCTGTAGTAGAGCGGTCGTTTTCCATCCCGCTCGAGCGCCGCAAACAGCGCTGTCGCTTCGGCGATCGACTGCGGCCGGTAGTAGGCAAAGTCAAACGGAACCATAGGAGTCCCCTTTCTGTGTCCGCCAAATGAGTTCAGGCACAAGCGGCAGTTCATTGAGCGGCACGCCGGCAGCGAGAGACAAGGCGTTTGCCAAGGCGGCGGGCATGCCGATCAAGCCATGTTCGCCGATGCCGCGAGCGCCGTATGGGGCATCGATTTGCGGCGTTTCGACAAACTCAACGATGTACTCTGGATGTTCGCCGAAGCGAATCGGCCGGTATGTGCGCAACTGTGGGTTTAACACGCGCTGTTCGTTGTCAAAAAGAAACCCTTCGCGGCTGGCAAAGCTTAGCCCCATGCTCATCGCCCCCATCGCTTGGCCAAGCGCTGCCTTTGGGTTGAGCACTTTGCCGGCATCAATGACCGCATACGCTTTGACAATGCGATACGTGTAGTCGCGGCGGTTGAACTCAATTTCCACTCCCTCGGCGCATACGCCCCATTCCGGTCCCGGTTTGCCGGCGCCGGTCTCCGGGTCAAGCGGGGTCAAGTGGCGCAAAATGTAGTGGCCGCGCCCGATCACTTGCCCGCCGATGGCGTTGCCGTTCGGAAACTTGTAGCCATAGGCGATGTCTTTGATCGGAAGAAAGATGGCCGGGTCATCGCGCAAAAAGACGCGCCCGAATCCGACTTCCAAATCGTCCGGCGAGGCCCGCAAGACGCAGGCGGCGATGTCTTTTAACTGACGGATGGCGTCGTCGGCAGCGGCAAGCGCCGCACGTCCGGCCATAAACGTCCCGCGGCTGGCGACTGTTTTCCAATGTTCCGGCGTCGTTTGCGTATCAATATCCATTTTGACATGGACACAATCGACGTCCATCTTCAGCCGTTCAGCAACGATTTGCGCGAGCACCGTTTTCGTTCCGGTTCCGATTTCGACGACGCCGGAGATGACGTTGACGCTGCCGTCGGAGTTGAACGTTAAGATGACGCCCGAGCTAGCATCTGTGTCGATCGTCGATGTTTTCCAGCCGCTGCTGATTCCCTTTGCTCTTACCGTATAAGCGTCCACTTCGACGCGCTGCCACTCGTCCCAGCGCATCAGCTCGCGCAACCGGTCGAGGCAGGCTGATATGTTGCCGACGTTGCTTTTTGTGAGCCGCACTTGCGTCGGGGTCGTATGCCCCGGGCGGATGGCATTTTTGCGCCGCACCTCCCATGGGTCAAGTTGAAGCGTTCGTGCCAATTCATCGATGGCCCGCTCGACGGCAAATGCCTGTTCGCAATGGCCAAAACTGCGAAACGGCGTCGCGTACGGGCGATTCGTATAGACGCACAATGAATCACAAAAGACGTTTTCGACATGGTACGGGCCGGTGCAATCGACGGCTGCGGCGCGGCTGACATCGATCGCCTTGTCGGAATAAGCCCCGCCGTCAAATAGAAACAAGATTTCCATGGCCTTGAGCAAGCCCTCTTTTGTCGCGCCGATTTTGACGGTTGCCTCCAAACCGATATGGACGGGCGAAGTGACCATGTCATGCTCGCGGCTGTTCCAGACGCTCACTTTTCGGCCGCCGACCGCTTTGGAGGCAAGGTAGGCAAGCAACTCAAGCTGGACGGGCGCTTTTCCTCCGTAGGCGCCGCCGACAAGCGGCGTATGGACGATGACTTTGCCGGTTTCTTCGCCAAAATACGTATGAAGCAACTTCTTGATCATAAACGGTGACTGTGAGGAGGCGGAAATATGGATCGTGCCGTCCGGCCAAATTTCTGCCGTGGCGCAGCGTGTTTCCATCGCGATATGATCGGAAGGGGCGAACGATACGCTTGTTTCGACGATGACGTCGCTTTCAGCAAACCCTTGTTCAATGTTGCCTTTTCGGATTTTCGTCCGGTGGGCGACGTTTGTCCCTGGCTCAGGATGAGTCGTTTTGTTTTTTTCATAGCGGTCGAGATGTTCATGCAATAATGGAGCGCCTTCTTTCAACGCCTCGCGCGGCGAGCCGACGGCTGGAAGCGGTTCGTAAACGACGCGGACGAGGCGGGCCGCTTGTTCGGCTTGCGCGAGCGTATCGGCTACGACGACGGCGACGACTTCGCCATAGTAGCGCACTTTGTCGACGGCGATCGGCGGACGATCGCGCATGTCTTCACCGGTGAGCGGAAGCCCTTCGCCGGTCAGGACGGCACGGACGCCGGGGGCGGCGAGCGCTTGGCGTTTTTCGACGGCGACGATGCGCGCATGGGCGTATGGACTAGTGACGAGTACAGCATGCAACATGCCTGGTTCTTTAAAATCGTTCGTATACTTCGCTCGACCGGTCACCTTATCCCACGCTTCTTTGCGGATGATGCTTTTACCGACAGCCACGGGGGCGTCCCTCCTTTTCTTCTCGATCCATGACGGCACGCTTATAATCGTCTATCGTGTCAATGTCGATGCCGATCGTCTCATCGCCTTCATACAAGAGACCGCGCCAACGCGGATGGTGAAACAGTGTGCGCCCCCCGGCATCGCCCCTTAGAGCAAGCAAGGCAGGGAACGTTTGTTTCCCAAAAATGACTGGGGGCATCGGCGTGCCGAAGCGGGTGAAGGCGACGTAATCAGGACGGTGGCGGCGGTAAAGGTCGGTAAGCGCATTGATTACGTCCGCAGTGACAAATGGTTGGTCCGCCAACAATACGACAGCGGCGTCCGCCCCGCTAGCGAGCGATTCCCGCAAGCCGCAGGCAAGCGAATGCGCCTGCCCACGGCAATGGTCAGCGCAACGGGTGAAGCGGCAGTTTTCATGATTCCGAAGCTCGTCTGGAAGCCACGCGAGCGCATCGTCCGGAGGAACGACGACGATGACGGGCGAAAGGCGGGAACGAAGCGCCGCTTTCAGGCCGGCGGTGCCAAGCGTCCCATCCCCCCATGGCAGGGCGCGTTTATCGGCCCCCATCCGCCGGCTTTGTCCGGCCGCTAAATAAATGGCGGCGATCGTGATGTCCTTCATTGGGCAGCCTCCGCTCCATGCCTGCGCAACACGCTGATCAGCTCGGCGGTGATGCTGATGGCGATTTCATGTGGGCTGCGCGCGCCGATGGACAGCCCAACCGGCGAACGGACAAACGGCGGGGCGGAGCCGGAAGGAAAGAGGCGGTCGGTGCGCCGCCGCGGGCCGAGCACGCCAAGGTAGGCGAGCGGTTTGTCAGCCAGCAGCGAGACGAGTTCGCGGTCGCGTTCAAATTGGTGGGTCATCACGATGACAAAATCGCGTTCATTCAAATGGAGCATTGGCACCGTTTCATGCGGAAAGCCAACCACCCATTCATCAGCGTCGGACACATGGGATGGATGGCAAAACGCTGGACGCCAATCGCTTACGGTGACGGAGAACCCGGCGGCTTTGGCGGCTGAGACGAGCGGCGGGGCGTCCGGACCGGCGCCGAATACGACAAGGCGCGGTTTTGGCCAAAAGTGCTGAACGTAAAATGTTTCCCCGTCCACTTCGTACAAACCGCTTCGCCCTTGATAAAACGGCGTTTTGTGAAGCCATTCGCGCCATTCCCGATGCGGCGTCCGACGGCAACCGCCGAATTGTTCGCCTGTTTCGCTTTGGAAAAACGGCCGCTCGTCTGGATACATGATGCTTCGGACCATCAGTACATGTTCGCCGCGGTCAAGGCAACGCTTGAGCGCCAGCCAATCGAGTTTTGCGTCGCTTGTGACCGGCTCGAGCCAAATGTGGACGAGGCCGTTGCAACCAGCACCCTGCCCCCACGACCAATCATCCTCAGTCCGCAAGTCAAACGAAACAGCGGCTGCCTGGCGGTTCGCCAATACCTCACGCGCGTAAGCTGCCGCTGCTTCTTCCAGGCAGCCGCCGCTCAGCAGCCCGACTGTTTCTCCGTTGGCGCCAATCCACATGCACGTCCCTTCTTTTTGGTAGGCTGAGCCTTCCACACTGATGATGATGGCTAACACACCGTCGCCCGGCGCGGCGGCGATCGCCTCGAGCACAGCATGGTAACTCTCCATGGCTCATCCTCCTTTCGCATTGCGCCAAAGGCGGCTGAGCTGTTGAAAGCGCGGTGGGACGGACGATCCATAAGATTTCGTAATGGTTGTAAGCGGCGGCAGCGGGTGGGCCATCAGGTCGTCCCCCTTTCGAAAAAGAGCTCTGCTATCATTATATTTCGGCAACAAATGCCCATGACTGAAAAACAAAAGAAGCCAGCCGTCATTGGCTAGCTTCCTTGTTGTTGATCCGTTTTTCCCTTCCCGAGCCGTCCCGCCCGCTTTGCCGCCTCCCGCAGCAAATACTCGATCTGGGCGTTGACGCTGCGAAACTCATCTTGCGCCCATTGCTCTAGTATGGCGTACAGGTCATAATCAATGCGCAAAGGGAATGATTTTTTCTTTGCCATCGCACTCCACAACCATCAGTATAGACTGCCGGTATTGATCACCGGCTGGGCGGCGCGTTCGGAGACGATCGCCACCATCAAGTTGTTCACCATTGCGGCTTTTCGTTCATCATCTAACTCTAAAACGTTTTCTTTGTCAAGCTGTTCGATCGCCATGCGCGCCATCGAGACGGCGCCTTCGACGATCTTTTTCCGGGCGGCCAAAATGGCGGCGGCTTGCTGGCGTTGGAGCATGGCGCCTGCGATTTCCGGCGAGTAGGCCAAATGGGTGAGGCGCGCTTCCATCACGTCGACTCCGGCAATGCGCAGCCGTTCTTGCAATTCTTGGGCAAGCTCATCGGAAATGACATCCGCATTGCCGCGCAGCGTGATCTCGTTGTCGTCTTCAAACGTGTCGTATGGATATTTCGTTGCGACATGGCGGATGGCCGCTTCGCTTTGAATCTCAACAAATTGTTCATAATCATCAACGTCAAACACCGCCTTGGCTGAATCGATGACGCGAAAGACGACGACGGCGGCGATTTCAATTGGATTGCCTTGAACATCGTTCACTTTCAGCTTCTTGCTCGTGAAGTTGCGCACGCGCAGCGATACTTTCTTGCGAACGGTGAGCGGCACGGTGAAAAACAGCCCGCTGTCGCGAATCGTGCCAAAGTAGCGGCCGAAAAAAATGATCACTTTTGCTTGATTCGGCTGAACGATCGTGATGCCAGTCGCCAAGAAGGCGGCAAGGGCGAAGCAGAAAACGGCCAATAAGAGCTGCGCTTGAATGAGGCTGACAAAACCAGCCAGAACGAAAAGGGCGACGCATCCGATGCCGATAAATCCATCTATGCGCCATGCTTTTTGTTCTCTCATACCTATCCCCCTAATAGTGTCGATTTGATATTTATATGATATCATATAATCAAAAAATGGAAACAGGGATTGATCATGTTAAGACGAGAAGAGGGATTCGCCCATAGCTCGCCACGAGGCAGATGTTTCTAACTATTTTCCATCCAGAAGCATAAAGGGCGATCGTTCAGCCTGTTACTGTTTTAATGAACTAAAAAATGGAAATTCATCATTGACATCGCATTCATTGTCATCATACAATAGAAAAAAAGACCAATAGGTGTGTAGAAGCCATGGAACCAAGACAAGCGCGCATCGGCCGGCTGGCGCTTTTGCTGGCGATGCTTGACGAAGGAGAGGAAGAAGCGGCCCTCGGCCAGCTCGAGGCGCTCGCTTGGCGCTATTGTCAAGGGCGGGTCGGGGCGATGGAACCGCAAAAAATCGTCGCGGCAATTGAGACGGCGGCGAAACGGCATGGAGTGGTTGACGGTGGCTTGTACCGTGAGATGCACGCCTTATACCATGCGATTTTAGAGGCAGTGCATGGCGTGACGAGAGGGCAGGTAGAGCTAGGAGATTTGTTGAGAACCGCTGGCCTTCGTTTCGCCGTGGTGCGCGGTATGCCATATGAACAGCCGAACGAAGGGGAATGGATCGCCGTTGCGTTGTACGGGACGATCGGCGCTCCGGTGCGCGGGCTCGAGCACGAGGCGGCCGGGCTCGGAATCAATCATATATAAGACGGTAAGTGCCTAGAGCAATAAGTCATGAGGAGGCGAACGCTGCCATATGGCAGGGCGCCTCCTTTTTTGTTTGCCCAGGCGTTCGATTGAGAAACCAAACGAAGGGAGATGGAATGATGATCGTATTGACCGGGCATACATTGACGATCGATGAGGTAAGACGTGTTGTCTATGAACGGGAGCGGGTGGCGGCCGATGAGGAAAGCATGAGGGCTGTCGAGAAAAGCCGCGCGGCAGTGGAACAAGCGATCTCCAATGGACGGACGATCTATGGCGTGAATACGGGTTTTGGCAAACTCGCCGATGTGCGCATTGAAGGAAGCGACCTTGAACAGCTGCAAATCAATCTTCTTCGCTCGCACGCTTGTGCCGTCGGCGAGCCATTTGCCGAAGATGTCGTGAGGGCGATGCTTCTTTTGCGGGCGAATGCGTTGTTGAAAGGGTATTCCGGCGTGCGTCCGGCGGTCATTGAGCAGTTGCTCGCATTTTTGAACACCGGCATCCATCCGATCGTGCCGCAGCAAGGTTCCCTCGGCGCCAGCGGCGATTTAGCGCCGCTCGCCCATTTGGCGCTGGCGTTTGCCGGCGAGGGAGAGGCGATGTACCAAGGGCGGCGGATGCCTGCCGCCCAAGCGCTTTCACAAGCGGGGATTTCACCGCTTTCCCTTCAGGAAAAAGAAGGGCTGGCGCTTATTAACGGCACGCAGGTGATGACGGCCGTCGGAGCCCTTGCTTACTTAGAGGCGGAACAACTGGCGTATGACAGTGAATGGATCGCGGCGCTGACGATTGAGGCGCTTTATGGCATTGTGGACGCGTTTGACGCACGCATCCACGCAGCCCGCGGGTTTCAGGAGCAGGTGGAGGTGGCGGAACGGCTGCGCCGCTATTTAGCTGGCAGCCAACTCACAACAAGGCAAGGGGAGCGGCGCGTGCAAGATGCGTACTCCATCCGCTGCCTCCCGCAAGTGCACGGAGCGTCGCTTAGGGCGCTTCGTTATGTGAAGGAAACGCTTGAAATCGAAATGAACGCTGCTACGGACAATCCGCTTATTTTTGCGGACGGGACGGCGCTCTCTGGCGGCAACTTTCATGGCCAACCCGTTGCGATCGCCATGGATTTGTTGAAAATCGCGGTGGCGGAGCTGGCCAACATCAGCGAACGCCGCATCGAACGGCTTGTCAATCCGCAGCTTAGCGAAGGCTTGCCGCCATTTTTAAGCCCACAGCCCGGCTTGCAGTCTGGGGCAATGATTATGCAATATGTCGCCGCTTCGCTCGTGTCGGAAAACAAGACGCTCGCTCACCCAGCCAGCGTCGATTCGATTCCGTCTTCAGCGAACCAAGAGGATCACGTCAGCATGGGAACGACCGCCGCCCGCCATGCGTACATGATCGTGCAAAACGCAAGAAAAGTGCTGGCGATTGAGCTCATTTGCGCTTTGCAGGCTGTCGAAGCGCGCGGCATCGAGCGAATGGCCCCGTCAACGAGGCAGTTTTACCATAAGGCGCGCCGCATTGTTTCCTCCATTACAGCTGACCGCGTCTTTTCTGATGACATTGAAGCGGTGGCGGCGTGGTTGAGCGAAAGGGCAAACCATCACTTTCTCCGCGATGAAGCGAAAGCTTAGAAGTCTAGTGAGAAAGAGCCAGGAAGTTGTGGGGTTGCAAGGTTTTTTAACTTGAGAAATACTGTTGGAGGACAGCATTTCCCCTTGAATCACCAGCTTTTTCAAGAAGGGCAAAGCATAGTGGGCGTAGAGGCGTGAGAGCGTTCAAGGATAGGTGTTTGAAAAAATGGTAGTTATATAGACCTTTTCCGCTAGAGATAGGGAAGCAGTCATCAGTGAAGATGGTTTGCTTCCCTAACTTTTTCTACGGAGTTCGGACGATGCAGTGAGCCTTCCCCATAATTGGTTAGGACGAGAGCATTGACAGTCTATTCCATTGTTGTCCCCCAGTCGAATTTGCAGTATGATGAAGAAGAGAGACAAAGGGGAAAGGGTGGGTATATCATTGACAATTTCTGCCGCGGCGCTGTTGGCGTTATGGAAGATTATTGCGATTGATATCATTTTGTCTGGGGATAATGCGGTCGTCATTGCGATGGCGACGCGGCGGCTGCCGAAAGACCAGCGAAACAAAGCGATTTTTTGGGGAACAGCGGGGGCGGTGTTGCTGCGCATCTTGTTTGCAGCCATCATTGTCTTTTTACTGAACATCCCGTTCGTTCACTTCGTTGGCGGATTGCTGCTTGTATGGATCGCCTATAAAGTGCTTGTCGAACGGGAAGAGGAAGCGAACGTACAATCATCAGACCGGTTGTTGAAGGCGATTGCGACGATTATCATTGCCGATGCAGTGATGAGCCTTGATAACGTTGTTGCTGTGGCCGGGGCGGCCGAAGGGCATCTTGGCATGCTGGCGCTCGGGGTAGCCATCAGCATTCCGATTATGATTTTCGGCTCCAAAGCGATCGTCCGGGTGATGGAACAACATCGATGGATCGCGTACGTTGGCTCCGGCATTTTGGCGTGGACGGCCGGAAAGATGATGGCGGGGGATGAAGGGGTGCTGCATTGGTTTCACCTTTCTTATGGCCCGTTCGTCTACGCGGTTGCCGCCGGCGTGGCGATTTTGGTCGTGTCAGCTGGCTATATCACGAATAAAAAGGCCGAGCGTGAAGAAGGGACGTTGATTTGAGCGGTTGGGGGTGGTGTGATGCCATGAACATCCAACGCATTCTCGTGACGGGAAGGCTTTATGCCGAGCTTGCCGCCCTTCTCCCGAACAAGCGGCCGGATAAAGAGTTTCGCTTTGTGGCGGAAGAAGAATTGACGGCCAATGATTTCGCCTGGGCGGATGCGTACGTCGGCTTTCGTCCGGCCGGGCCGTTTTCGCTCGCCAATTTGCGCTGGGTGCATTCGCTCGGCGCGGGCGTTGACGCGTTTTTGTGGAAGCGGGAATGGAAGAAGAACGTGTTGCTGACGCGGACGATCGGGTCATTTGGCGAGCAGATCGCCGAATATTGCCTCAGCTACTTATTGCGCGACGCCCAATGTCATGACGTGTATGCATGGTATCAAGAACAGCGGCAGTGGAAGCCGCTCGCTCCGAAACGGCTTGGTGAACAGCGGATTGTCATTTATGGGACGGGTGAGATCGGCCGGCGCATCGCGGAAACGCTTCGTCTGTTCGGCGTTTCGCCGATCGGCGTATCGCGAAGCGGCCGAGACACGCCGCCGTTTTCGGCTGTTTGCCGCCATGAAGAGGCGGGGGAAGCGCTTGCTTGCGCTGATTGGGTGATCGCTGCGCTTCCGCTGACAGAGGAAACGCATCATCTCTTTGACGAGACGTTTTTTGCCTGTTTGCACAACGCGGGCTTTATCAATGTTGGGCGTGGGGCGACGGTTGATGAGACGGCGCTTATCGGCGCCTTGGAAAACCGAAATGTCCGCCTGGCGGTGCTCGATGTGTTCGAAGAAGAGCCGCTGCCGCCGCACTCGCCGCTTTGGGTTCATCCGAATGTCATCATTACCCCTCATATCGCGGCGCTGACATCAGTTGACGCCGCCGCCCATAGCGTTTTAGACACGCTCCGTTGCATCGAAACCGGCGAACCGCTTGCCAATGCGGTCGATGTGAGCCGGCAATATTGAAGGAAAAAGATGTCTCCAAAACACAATGGGACGCCTCTTTTCTATGGCATCATTGTGAAAGGAAGAAGGAATGTTAGAAATCCTGTTGAAATTTACAGAAAAAGCCGTCTGAAAGCCCACGGTTTCAATCGTGGGATGAAAGACGGCATTGCTCGGCAATCCCTTAAGAGGATGGCTTCGAGCCACCATTTTTCTCTTTAGGTGTGGAATCTTAAAAGAAAAGGGGGCGAAGCCATGCCCACGATCACACTCAGGCTGGGGAGGCACAACCCAGCGAAGAGTGTCGTCTGGTTCGATAGAGCGGGCCAACTGCTTCGCTTGGACGGCGATGTCGTTCGGATAGAGAATGCGGTTCGTTTTGAGCATGGCGATGACGTGAAATCCTTTTTTATATAGATGCAACGAAAGCGTTTAACATATCCTTAACGGAAAAGCGGCTTGTCTATTTTTGACTGTCGAAGGCAAGCCTGTAGCTTGCCTTCGTCACGCCTTAGCGTGACGGAAGACCGAACAACGACCCGCTTCACAGACCCATACATGGGTCTGGAAGCGGCGTTGTTCGGTCACCCGACAGTCGATCCAATGACCGGTAAAAGCTATAAATGTTAAAGCTTTAAATTGCATCTATATAGACAAGCTTTCACGAGCGCCTGCGATGGATACTACGAGTCCATCAGCACATAAACGGGACGGCGTACATCCCATTTTGTTTCGATGTCAATTTATGTTGGCGAATTTGCTCATCTACAGTTAATTAGTGAGAAAAAGACAGTAATCACGAACATGGATCGGTTAATGGTTTTTTGAAACAGCACTTGGGTTGCGGCGATTATACGGGGTGTGCAACAACATTTGTTTAATCGCTTGATCAGGTTCGATTTCTTTGAATCATTTCGAAAAAAGAAATGTAGATGATGTTTTATGAAAAAAGGGGTGTTGCAACAGCAACAAGAAAAAGGCATGACTAATCCAAATCATTATAAGGTAGGTGGCATTTTACTTTTATGAAACTTAGATTTTCTGAAAAAAGTGGAATATTCATGAAGGTTCTCTTGTTAGTTATTTCATGGTTTATTATTTTATTCAGCTTGATGATTCAAAATTCTGATGCGTTCATTTATTGGTTTAATCCAAGCGTAGTATCAATTAATGATGAAAGGTATTTTTATACTTTAGTTCCTACCTTTCTCAATATCCTACTTTTATTTTTCCAAATTAAGTTTTTGGGGGTTAGAGAGAGAAAAACAACTATCCACAAAATCTTGTTTGTTACGCTTATCATTAATAGTATATTGTTTTTATATTATGTTATTTACCAATTTTTCTGGTAAATCGAAAATTATTGGCGCGTTAACACAACATGTACATGGTAAGCGAGGTGTTTTCTTAATCCGTCAATCATGTATGATTTGCTGATTTTTTTCTATGGGTGCAAGTAAGACATGATCTGAGATAGTCAAGTACAACTTTTGGTGAATAGCCCAATTAAATTATAATTACCAATATATTGAAAGAATCATAAAAGATTATATGGATCGACAATATTCTTCGCTACAAGATTCTAAAGTGAGTAATTTTGATGATATAGTAGCTGATAAATATTTATTAGACATTTTAAAGGAAACAATTCAATACAAAATCGATTTTTATAGTGAAATCAACAAAAAAGTACTAGGCTATAAATTAAGCATATCAAATATTGAGACTAAACTTGAGAATGGGAGAATTGTGGCGCATATCTTATCAAATACAGAGCTTACTTTTCAAAAAGATGAATTTGAACCATATACTTATCTTGAAGAAATAGAACATATCATAGTCATAGAAAATATCAAAGATGCTTGGAAAATCACTAAGGATATCTATGATGAACTTGGCGCTCCCAACGAGTCTGCCATTAATGACCTAAACTATAATAAGAATTTTTATGATATGTTCAAGAAGAACAAAATTCCTGTAAAAGAAAAAGCTAAACTCTCAAAAAAGCTACAAGACTCAATATCTCAATATTCTGTAGATGAAACGCAAAATAGAACAAGTTTAGCGTCGACTCAAATGTTTTATTCGACAGCTATCGAATCGACATCTCTCGACAAAGCTGTTGAGTATGCTAGAAAATGGGCCTTATCCTACAATCCGGAATATAAAAAGTATGATAATGATTGTACAAATTTTGTTTCACAGATCTTATACGCTGCTGGATTCAAAACAGATTCTACATAGAAACCTTATACGAACGCTTGGATACAAGTAGAGGCATTTCATGATTATCTTGTTGACAAAAAAGGTTTCAACAGTTATGAGTATAGTTCAGGAGATGAGGCTGGCAATGCGGCTAATAATGCAACAGTTGGTGATGTAATACAGTTCTATAATATCACAAAACTTCGATATTCTCACACCGTATATGCAACTAAGAGGGTATGGAGATCAGAGCGAGGAACTTATGACATTCTTTATTGTGGACATTCAAGTGCAAGACTTGATTATAGTTTAATTGATGCATTTGAGTCAAGCAGTTATTATACAAGATTAAGAGTGATTAAGATTTATTATGGACCACTTATTGCATAAGACAGGGTAGCGTCAAAAGTTTGATGAAAACTCCACACATGCCATCCCATGGAGCATCGTGAGGCATCCTGGGAGCCGGATTCGCCCTTGACCAACACCCGCCAAAGGTGAGAAAGCGTCGTCAAGGGCGGCGGGGACAAAAAAGAGGGCATAGGAAAGCCGCCCTTGCCCTTGCCGCATTTTCCCCTTGGCGGTGTTCGGTTGGTCAAGGGTTCGCTTCGCCGAATCCGGCAGGAGTTCTGTTCAACGGGCTCCAGCGAACAAAAAAGTCAGGGCGCCTCTTGTTGGAGAAATGCTTGTGCCATGGCGATCCGTTTCGTCCACCGGGTTGGCACAGGCGGAAGATCCGCCAGTTCCGGGATGACGACCGGCACCCGGCCTTCGAGCGCGCTGTGTGGGCGCAGGAAGTTGAAATACGCCACAAACAGTGTGACAAAAAAGGACACCGAGCCTTCTTCCGCCCCAAATCCGTGAGTCGATCAGCAGCTGCCTTGAAACGTCCGATTGAATCGCTCAATGTGGTTTTGAGTGGACGGAACTCCTCGGACACCGGATCCTCGTTGGTCAGCCGATCACTTGGCGGACATCGAACAGGATCCCGTGCTGGGCAAAGAAGTGCTGCACCAGCAGGTAAAGGGGATTGTCGTCGACGACAAACGACAAGTCGTCTAGGATGGCCGGCAGCTATTGGACCGCGTTTGCCTCATTAAAAGCCGGCGAACCGCTTGACAATGCGGTCGATGTGAGCCGGCAATATTGACGAAAAACGGTGCCCTATGATCGAGAATGGGCACCGTTTCGTTTTGGTCAACGGTCGGTGACGACGATATACGCCGCTTTCATCGGCCCGTGGACGCCGACGACCAAGTTCATTTCAATGTCGGCCGAGTTGCTCGGGCCGGTGATGAAGTTGATGCACGACGGGACGAGCCCGCCTTTTTCGATTTGCTCGTGAATGACCGCCGCCGCTTGCGTCATGCGCGGCACGACCGTGCTTTTCGGGACGATGGCGATATATGTTTTCGGCAAAAAGTGAATGGCCCGCCCTTGTTCATTGCGCGAAAACAACACGACTGTCCCTGATTCCGCGAGCGTGATGTCGCTGAAGGCGATGCCGACGTTCGCCTGCTCGGCGGCGTCAATGTTTTGGCGTCCAAGCGCCGGATTCCAAATATGGACGGTCGTTTGTTCCGCGGGCCATTCGTCGCGAAGCAAGGCGGACAGCCCGTACTCGGCAAAGCGCGGGTCATCCGGCACGATGACCGGACCGCCGCCATAGGCGGCCACTTGCCGCCTCAGCGCGCCGGCCAGTTCGGCGCTTGTCGTCTCGATGTAATCGGTATGGATCAATCCGCATTGTTTTTGCAGCACGTTCAGCAAGTCGTCTTGGCTATAGCCAGCCAAGACTTTCCATTGCGGCTGATTGCTCCATTGCGGCCGGGAGACGCCGGACAGGCGGGGAGCTCTCCCGAGGCGATGGGCGATGTGTTCTAAAAACGCGTCACGGTTGTGAATAGCACCACGCGTCATGACGGATTCCCTCCTTTTTGGCGTGTTTGGAACCAGTCACGGAACCGTTCTTTGCTCGGCGCCGGAAATTCGCGGCTTTCCGTCCATGCTTTCAGCGGGCCGGGGCCTTTTGTGATGCGCCCGTCTTCGGCAAACGGGGCGAAGGCGCTTGGTGCCAACTTCGTGCCGAACCGGTACAATGACGGTGAGGCGGTCCCGAGGCGGAACGCTTTCATCGCCAGTTTTTCTGCGACCGGCGCTTTTCCTTCCCGCTCGACGATGATTTGGCGATGCTTGATGAGCAGCTCGTGAAGCGGGATTTTCACCGGGCACGCCTCGGTACAGGCGGCGCACAGCGAGGAGGCGTACGGAAGCTCCTTGTAGTCGTCGTAGCCGCCCAACAGCGGCGACAAGACCGCGCCGATCGGGCCGGAGTAAATGGAACCGTACGAATGGCCGCCGATATGGCGGTAGACCGGGCAGACGTTGACGCAAGCCGCGCAGCGGATGCACTGCAGCACCGGTTGAAACTCCGTGCCTAAAATTGATGAACGCCCGTTGTCGACGATGACGAGATGGAATTCTTCCGGACCGTCGACGTCGCCTTCATCGCGCGGACCGGTGAGAACGGTGATGTAGCTCGTCAATTTTTGTCCGACGGCGCTGCGTGTCAACATGCTGACGAGAACTTCCATCTCCTCAAACGTCGGCACGATCCGCTCCATCCCCATGACGGTAATTTGCGTTTTCGGCAATGCGGTCACCAAATCGGCGTTGCCTTCGTTCGTCACAAGCGTGATCGATCCCGATTCAGCGATGGCGAAATTGCAGCCGGTGATGCCGATGTCAGCCGTCAAATAGTCGCGCCGCAGCATTTCACGGGCGTGGCGCGCAAGCTCAACGGGGTCGGACGATTTCGTATAGCCCAGCTTCCGTTGAAAGACATCGCGGATTTGCTCTTTGTTTTTATGGAGCGCCGGACCGACGATATGCGACGGCGGGTCATGGTCGTCAATCTGCAAAATGTACTCACCGAGGTCGGTTTCGACCACTTGACAGCCGATGGCCTCAAGCACCGGATTTAAGTTGATTTCTTCTGTCACCATTGATTTCGATTTGACGATTTTTTTCGCTTGCTTTTCCAAAGCGACGCGGCGGATGTATTCGTTCGCCTCTTCGGCTGTTTGGGCGAAAAAGACGTGGCCGCCCCGTTTGGCAACGTTTTCACTGAGCTGCATTAAATAAAAGTCCAAGTTTTCGAGCGTATGCTTGCGGATTTGTTCAGCAAGCGACCGCCACTCTTCCCAATGGCCGAGCTCTTCGATGACGCCAAGCCGCCGCACATAGCCGCGGTCTTGCATGCCAGCGACCGCCCCGCGCATAAAGTCGTTGTCCAAGTTCTCTCGGACCCGTTTCCAAAACGGCCCGTTTTCGATTTTCATCGGCATGTTCGCTTCCCTCCTTTAGTTGCGCGCATTCAACACTTCGGCAATATGCATGACGCGGATCGGCTTGCCGAGCCGCGCGATGCGTCCACCGATGTTTAGTAAACAGCCGCAGTCAGCGCCGATTAAATAGTCTGCTTCCGCTTCTTCGATATGCCCGATCTTTTCATCGACCATTTGTTCGGAAATCGGCCCCATTTTGACAGAAAATGTGCCGCCAAATCCGCAGCACTGGTGGGCGTTCGGCAGCGGAACAAGCTCGAGTCCCTTGACATGTTCTAATAGGCGGAGCGGTGCGTCTTTCACGCCAAGGAGCCTTGTCATATGGCAAGACGTATGGTACGTCGCCCGCCCGTGAAGCGAGGCGCCGACATCTTCGACTTTCAGGACGTCAACGAGAAATTGGGTCAGCTCGTACGTTTTCGCTGCGAGCCGTTTCGCCTCCGCTTCCCATTCCGGGTCGCCGTGGAAAATGTGCGGATATTCCTTTAACATCGCCGCGCATGAGCCGGATGGGGTGACGACATAGTCGGCATCGGCGAACGCGCGCATCATCTGTTTCATTGCCTCTTTCGCCTCTTTGACATAACCGCTGTTATACGCCGGCTGTCCGCAGCACGTTTGCGCCTCTGGAAAATCAACCTTGCAACCGAGCCGTTCGAGCAGTTCGACGGTCGCTTTGCCGACCTCCGTATAAAAGAGATCGATGAGGCAGGTGACGAATAACGAGACTTTCATCGGTTCTCCCTCCCGTGTACCGAGCTTAATGAACGGGTCATCTGATGACTATATGTCTATTATAAAATGTTTTTTTCAGATTCGTAGCCCTTTTTTGAAAAAAAGAAAAAACGCACTCAGTCGGGTTGTTGAGTGCGAATGTAGCGGCGCAGCACGTTTTCGACATTGGTCAAATGCTCCAGCATGCGCGTCCGGGCGGCGTCCGGATTTTGGTCGCGAATGGCTTCAAAAATAGCTTGGTGTTCGGCAAGCAGCTTTTCGGTTGTCGTTTGTTTCGAAAACAGCCATATGCGGCGCGTCTCCCGCATCGTTTCGACGATCATGCCGGAAACGCTGTTCATAATGCTTACAAGCATCGGATTTTGCGACGCCGCCGCAATCGCCATATGGAAGGCCAAATCCGCTTTTTCGCCAAGCTCATCGCTGCCGATCCCTTCTTTCATTTGGCGAAGCGCTTCTGTCATCGCATCGAGGTCTCGGTCTGTCCGCTTGGCGGCAGCGAGCGAGGCGGCGCCTGCCTCAAGCAGCTTGCGCACTTCAAGCAAATGCCAAATATCTTCCTTGTTCATCAAGACAGCAATGGATAGCGGAAACGTCATCATCGTCGGGTCAAACTCGCGCACATACGTTCCTTCTCCTTGTTTGAGCTCGATCAGCCCCATCGCTTTCAACGCAGTGAGCGCTTCGCGAATGGCGGCCCGTCCGACTTGAAACTGTTCGGCCAGCTGCTGAACGGAATCGAGTTTATCACCAGGTTTTAGCTCTCCGTTTTTAATCATATCAAAAATGGCTTCGGCCACTTCTTCGTAAATTTTTTTTGTTTTAATCCGTTTAAACGCCAATGGATCCACCTCAAATACGATTAAAGTAGCTTTCCGGTTGTGAAGAAGGAAATCTCCTGCACTGTCTATTATGATACAGCATCATGGATCGAGACAAGCGCTTTTTGTTGCTTGCGGCCGAGGGCGTCAGCGGTTTGGGGAAGCCAACGTGATTCCATCGCGCATGGCGAAGTGTGAAAGGGACGGGATGGGTCGTAGTCAACATCGTCAAGAAACTTCGACCGTACCGACAAGCAGGATGGTCATCCCGTTCTCTGTCAACATCGGCGTGGGGAAACACAATGGATGGAAAGTTCAAAAAAATACAAAAACAACTATTGTCTTTTGCTGAAAACGCTTTTATAATTTGAGACAGACGGCGTTCTTATCCGGTCATCTGATGACTGGAGGAGACGATCAAGGGGACGGATGACCGTTCGTGAACGCCGCCAAGTCGGGCACAAAGGGGAGGAGAAAACCGCATGTGGAAGCAAGATTTTACACCAATCGCCGACCAGCTTTGGTTATCGGCGATTGTCGCACTCATTCCGATTTTATATTTCTTTTGGGCGTTGGCCGTCAAGCGGATGAAAGGGCATGTTGCGGGGCTGACGACGTTGCTGCTTGCTGTTGTGTTGGCTGTAATCGCTTACAGAATGCCGGCTGGAAAAGCGGTTATGTCAGTGACGCAAGGCGCGGTGTACGGATTGTTGCCGATCGGCTGGATCATCATCACCTCTGTCTTTTTATACAAGCTGACGGTGAAAACAGGCCACTTTGACATTATCCGCAATTCGGTTGTCTCGCTCACCGAAGACCGCCGGCTGCAAGCGTTGCTGATTGCCTTTTCGTTTGGCGCCTTTTTGGAAGGGGCAGCTGGGTTTGGCGCGCCAGTGGCGATTTCAGCGGCGCTTCTTGCGGGGTTGGGGTTCAACCCGCTGTATGCCGCGGGCATTTGCTTGATCGCCAACACAGCGCCAGTGGCATTCGGGGCGGTCGGGATTCCAATCATTTCGATGGAAGGACCGACTGGCGTGCCGGCGATGGAAATCTCAAAAATGGTTGGGCGGCAGTTGCCGTTTTTATCAGTGTTCATCCCGTTCTATCTCGTGCTCATTATGGCCGGGTGGAAAAAGACGATGGAAGTGTTGCCGGCCATTATCGTTTCCGGTGTTTCGTTTGCGCTGACGCAATATTTCACCTCGAACTTTTTAGGACCGGAGCTGCCGGACATTTTGTCCTCGCTCGTTTCGATCGTCGCGTTGGCTGTCTTTTTGAAATATTGGAAGCCGAAAAGCACATTCCGCTTTGCAACGGAGTCGGAAGTGGCGGCCGCTGGGCAAGTTGCTCGCGCGACGCAACGCGGCGGGGAAGTATTCCGCGCTTGGTCGCCGTTTCTCGTGCTGACGGCTTTGATCTCGCTGTGGGGCATCCCGCAAGTGAAGGCGGCGCTCACCGGCCATTATGAAGGGACAAACGGCTTGTTGAAGTTGGTCAACGCTATCGGCGTCCACTTGACGTTTATGCCGCCTGTGCCGGGGCTCAACAACCAAATTTTGAACCCAAGTGGCCAGCCGATCGCTGCGGTGTATAAGCTTGAGCTGCTCGGCGCGGCTGGGACGGCGATTTTGCTGGCGGCGGTCGTCACAAAGTTCATCATCGGCATCTCGTGGAAAGAGTGGGCGCGTACGTTTGTGGAAACGCTTAACGAATTGAAATTCCCGATCATCACGATCGCTTCGGTTGTCGGCTTTGCCTATATCGCCAACTCGTCAGGCATGAGCACGACGCTTGGAATGGCGTTGGCCAAAACAGGCCCGTTGTTCCCGTTCTTCTCGCCGATTTTAGGATGGCTCGGCGTGTTTATCACCGGTTCCGACACGTCGTCGAACTTGTTGTTCGGCAACCTGCAAAAAGTGACGGCGACATCGATTGGCATGGATCCGGTGCTGGCGTTGGCGGCCAACTCATCAGGCGGCGTCGTCGGGAAAATGATTTCGCCGCAATCGATCGCTGTCGCCTGTGCGGCCGTCGGTTTGACCGGCAAAGAATCCGACTTGTTCCGCTTCACGATCAAACATAGCGTGTTCTTAATCATCTTGATTGGCGTTCTCGTTTACTTGCAATCGACGGTATTGTCGTGGATGATTCCATAACGGCCACAAAGGGGGACGAGTATTGTCGATTTGTTGATCGAAGCGGTCGAAGGAGCACAGGCGGCAAAGGAGGAAGAGCGAATTCGGAAAACGTCATAACGCGGCAGTCTGGCGTTTTTGCCGAATGTCGGTTGTTTGAAGCAAAAAAGAAGGTGTCCCGAAAGCAGCGGGACACCTTTTCCATTATGACTTGTTTGGGGAAAACGACTGTTTGGATGTTGCATTAGTCTTTTAAGGTGGCGCGGCGATGCCGATTCGAGGCGTGCCAAATGTCCAGCGGGCGCCCAGCAGAGGCTAAAGTGCTGCGCTGAGCTGTTTCGGCATTGCCCGCAGCGCTTTCCCAGTTCCGATCGCAACGGCTTCAGACGGATTGGGAGCGACATGCACCGGTACGTGCAGCTCGGCGCCAAGCCATTGCTCAATGCCGTGAAGCAAGGCGCCTCCACCGGTGAGCACCACGCCGTGGTCAATGATGTCCCCGCTCAATTCCGCCGGGCATTCTTCAAGAACGGCGCGAATGGCTTCGGCAATTTGCAGAAGCGATTCTTTCAGGGCATGCTGCACTTCGGCGGGATCAAGAGAAATGGCTTTAAGAAATCCGGTGACCACATCGCGGCCATGAATCGTCATTCCTTGTGTCAAAGACGTCCCGGGAGTGCTGCCGATTTCGATTTTCACTTGTTCAGCGGTTTGTTCGCCGATTAGCAAATTGTAGCGCTGGCGAACATATTGAATGATATCTTCATCGAGCCGATTGCCGCCGATGCGGAGCGAGCGGCAGGCGACGACGCCGCCCAACGAGATGATCGCCGCTTCCGTTTTGCCGGCTCCAAGATGAACGACGACGTTGGCGACCGGCTCGCTGACCGGCAAGTCTGCGCCGATGGCGGCAGCGACCGGCTCTTCAATAAAATGGATGTGCTTCGCCCCGCAATGTTGGGCGATTTCATAAAACGAGCGGCGTTCGACCGAGGTGGCGTGAAACGGAACGCTCATCACGACGCTCGGCTTTTTGAAGGCGAGGCCGAGCGGGTTACCGACTTGCTTGAATACTTGCTGCAACAGCATTTTGGCGCGCTCAAAATCGGCAATAACGCCGTTTTGCAGCGGGTAGGTGACTTCGATGTGGGCTGGGGCTTTGCCGATCATCTGCTTTGCTTGTTGGCCGATCGCCATCAGCTTGCCTGTATGGCGGTTGTAGGCGACCGCAGCCGGTTCGTCAAACACAATCCCTTTTGTTTGGCTGAACAGCCGAACGTTCATTGTGCCTAAATCGATGCCTAGCTCTGAAGAAGCGAACAACGGAAACACCTCCTTTGGCCGAAGCGAAGGAACGAACAACCAATCGCCATCTATACTATTCGGCAGAGATCGGTCATTTATGTCTGCTAGGATCATTCGCCGTGCATAAAAATTTTTTGATCTCATGTATAAAAAACGAAAAGGGAGGAAATGAATAATAGCGTAACGTTTTCCAAGTATTCCCCCGATCCCCTATGAAATATAGCATTGGGCTCTCCGGTTTTGGAGGGCCGCTTTTTTTTGCATAATAAAAACCCCCTGTCTATTAAGCGGACTTAATATGACAGAGAGCTTTTCCGACGGAGCTGTTACAGCCGTTTGGCTCCGATATACTTCGTTTTCCAGTAGCTGCTGTTTAAACTGTCGATTTTCACGCCACGGGAAACGGCATGGATGACTTGATTGTTGCCGATGTAAATAGCCACGTGGGAGACGCCTTTCGTCTGTTTGGAAGTGTCGAAAAACACTAAATCCCCTGGCTGTAATTGGGACTTATGTACGTATGTACCTTTTTTGTACATTTCTCGAGAGGTGCGAGGCAAGGTGACGCCAACTTTTTTATGGGTATAGTAGACAAATCCTGAGCAGTCAAATCCTTTTGGCGTCGTCCCGCCATATCGGTAAGGAGTGCCGATCAGCTTTTTCGCTTCGATGATGAGCCGTGCTTTGTTGGCGGCTGCATCTGAATTGGAAGTGCTTACAAAGAAGGAGGAAAATAGAACGATCATGGATACGAACAGGAGAGAATACCATTTTTTCATTTCCCCTAACCCCCGACAAAATCTTTTCCGATTCGACGTATCTCAACTAGAGTATAGCAGAGGAAACTAGACTTGTTTTTTACAGTTGGATTAAATAATGTTACAGCGCCGTTACAAATATAGCACCTCGTCCTAAAGGCTTATACCAATAGATAGATATTTTCGTTTCGGCCGACCTGGCTTTATGGCCGTAAGCGTGGAAATGGTGTTTCATACCCGAGTCCTATGGCCGACAGATGAATGTCGTAAGCTGTCGAACAAATAGGAACGGTGGAGGGAGGCAGTGCGAAGAATGGCCGTCTTATAATGAAAGCAAAGCGTCGAAGAATCGATGACGGTGATGGATGATGTCGAACCAACTTGAATATATCTTGTATATCTTTGGCCTTTTTTTGACGGTCGGCGGTGTCTATGTATACGGCCATTGGATGGCAAAACGGCATTGGGGGGATGCGCCATGGCTGGCGGCGCCGAGACTGACTGCTGTGTTTGCCACCGTTTCCCTGCTTTTTTTAGGGGCAGGAATGATCTATATCCATTATGCTGAAAAACAAGAACATCGTGAATATGAGGAAGCCGCAAAGCAAATCGCCGGCATGATTGCCGGCGATTTGGCCGCCATGGGGCACGAACGGCTCGATGAAAGGGCGGAACATTTGCCTGCGTATCACATGGTGATGGCGGTGCTGGAGCGTTGGCAACATTATGGCCGCGTGTTGAGTGTGTATACGTTAAAAAAGAATGAACGCGGTGAGCTATATTTCGTTGCAGCGCCAGCGACGGACTACAATTGGAACGGCCGCATTGACGGTGAAAAGGAACAAGCTGTTCCACCTGGGGCGGTTTACCGCCGCCATTTTCCAGAGATCGAAGAGGCGTTCCACGGCCGGTTTGCGATGGAACAGCATCCGACAACAGATGAATGGGGAAGAAGCATCAGCGCGTTTATGCCGATTCGTCAACCGGACGGGACAGTGGATGCGGTTGTTGGCATCGATTTTGATGCCAAAACGTATGAGAAACATTTGCAGCAAGGGCGGAAACAGGCGATGTGGACGATGATGGCCATGTTTTTGGCGACGGCGGTTGCCTATTTGCTCGCTTTGCATCAACAAATGGAACGGAAGGCGTTGGCTGTCTATCAAAAAACGCTTGCATCCAACGAGCATCGGCTGCGGCGGCTGGCGGAAATGACGATGGAAGGGCTGATCGTCTATGCGCATGGGAAAGTCGTTGAGGTCAATGAAGCGGCGTGCCGTTTGCTTGGCTATTCAGAAAGCGAGCTGATTCATTTGCCGATCGGGGAGTTAGTCGTTGATGGATCCATGAAACTGAATCGTCCGCATGAGGAACCGGAGCGCTTTGAAATCGAGCTGCGCCGAAAAGACGGCACCGCATTTCCAGCGGAAATCGTCCGGCGCCGCTACGATTATGAGGGGGAAAAAGTGACGGTGGCCGCCGTCCGCGATTTGACGGAACAAAAACAAAACGAAGAGCGGATGCGTTATATCGCCAATCATGATGAACTGACTGGGCTGCCGAACAAGGAGGCGATGTATAAAGCGGTGGAGCGCTGCCTTGTTGAGGCGAAACAGCATCGCCATGAAGCGGCAGTCATATTCTTAGAAGTGAGTGGGATGAAAACGATCAACGATTTTTATGGCTACGCAGTCGGGGACGAAGTGCTCCTCCATTTGGCGCAAGAATGGAAAGAAAAGCAAGGAATGATCGTCGGGCGCTGGAGCGGGAATGAGTTCATCGCATTGGTGCCAAACAGCACACATCAAAAGGCTGAAGAAATGGCGAAACAGCTCATTGAGGCGGCGGACGAACCGATTGTCGTCAATGGGATGGAATTGTATGTGACCGTGAACATCGGCATCAGCGTCTACCCAAAAGATGGGGAGGATGCAAAAACGTTGATTCGCAAGGCGGATATTGCCCGCTACGAGGCGCGAAAAAAAGCGGCGAGCGATTTTCTCTTTTTCACGGAGCCGATGGCGATTCGTCTCAATGAAAAGATGGCGATGGAACGCGACTTGCGGCGTGCGCTTGAAAATGAGGAATTTGAATTGTACTATCAGCCGCAAATTCGGCTTCACGACCGGCAAGTGATCGGCATGGAGGCGTTGATTCGCTGGCGCCATCCGGAAAAAGGGATGGTTTCGCCGTCATTGTTTATCCCGGTTGCCGAACAGACCGGCATGATCATCCCGATCAATGAATGGGTCATCCGCACGGCTTGTGAGCAGACGAAGCAACTGCTTGATCGTTTTCCTGACTTGTCTGTTTCCATCAACTTATCGCCATATGAATTTGAAAGCCGCCGATTTGTGGATAAACTCGCCCGCCTGCTCGCCGACGCCGGGCTGCCGCCGCACCATTTAGATCTGGAAATTACGGAGCGGATGACCATGGATACAGAACGTGCGCTTGATATTCTCTCGAAACTGAAGGGGCTTGGTGTGACGATCAGCATGGATGATTTCGGCACTGGTTACAGTTCGCTCAGCTACTTGACGGATTTGCCGATCGATCGGCTGAAGATCGACCGTTCGTTCGTTCAGCATATTCAAGGAAAAAAAGATGTCATCTTGCCGGCGATCATCCGACTCGGGCATAATATAGGTGTAAAGGTGCTGGCTGAAGGGGTCGAAACGGAGACCGAAGCGGCTTATTTGCAAGGAAAACGGTGCGACGAGGCGCAAGGCTATTATTTTTCCCCGCCGCTTCCGTATGACGAGCTCGTCCGGTTCTTAAACGGGCAGCGCGTGAGGCGGCAGGCGCAGGAGCTGACGTAACATGGACGGATTTTGGCGCATCGCCGAGGAGAAAATTCGCGAAGCGATGAAAAACGGCGAGTTCGACAACTTGCCCGGCTTCGGCAAACCGCTTGAGATTGAAGACCTTTCCCGCATTCCAGAGGAGCTGCGGCTCGGGTATTTGTTGCTGAAAAACGCCGGCTATGTGAGGGAAGAAGCGGAGCTGCGCAAAGAGCTTTTGACGCTCGAGGACTTGCTTCGTTGCTGCGAGGATGATGAGGAAAAACGGGAGCTGGAGAAAAAGAGGACGGAAAAACAGCTTCGTTTGGCCGAATTGATGAAAAAGCGGGGGCAGACGAATTCGAAGGCGCTGCGCGACTACGGGCGGCGCATTGAGGAAAAATTTCGCTGAATGCCAAGAAGGGGAGATTCGCTGAAAAGCCAATCTTCCCATTTTTTATGCAAAAATGGCCAAAAAATGGGGAAAATAAGGGAGGACGATGAATGAAAGAAAGGAGGGAACGGGGGCATTCTCTTGATGGAAGAAATAGCAAGAACATCTCTAGACAAAAAAGGAGTGATGAAATCGTGAAAAACGTATGGTTAGCTTTTTTCACCGCCCTTGTGCTGACGATGCCGTCGACGGTGGCTGCTGCTGGCCAGAGCGGCGAAGCCGTTGATGTCCATATGCCGGCCGGCCATATGTGGAAGCACAGGGCGCTTGATGAGCAAAAGTGGATGGAAATGGTGCAAACGTACACGCCAGAGCAGATCGGTGAATGGAAAAAAGTGCTGGAGGAACGGAAAACGCTGCGCCAGCAGTTGGATGACGAAAAGGTGAAACGAGTGATCAAGGCACATTGCAAGCAAATGAAAAAAGAACGAGAAGCGGCGCTTGATCGACTCATCGACCAGCTTGCTGACAAAAAAATCACGAAAGAACAGTTCAAGCAAGAGCTGAAACAGTTACATAAAAAGAAACGCTGGATGACGAAAGAAGAAAAACAGCGGCTCCATATGCTTCATGAACAAACAAGACAGGCGATGGAGAATAACGACAAGGAAGCGATGGCCAAACTGTTGCCGCAATGGCTCGATCATATGAAAAAGGAGAACGAGCGGTTGGCAAAATGGCTTCAGGAAGTCAAAGAAGGATGATATGATGATATAATGAAAAAAAGGCCGTGTGACGCACGGCTTCTTTTTTATCTCAACATCGCCTCCGTCGCGCCGAGCGGATGGCCAGGTGTTTGATCCACGATTCCTTCACCGCTTGGACGAACAGGAAAGGGACGGCGGTGTTCAAATGTTCCCATCGCCAAAAGTTGACGGAGGGAATTCGTGCATTTTAGCATAAAGTGATTTCGTGGCGGGGAGGAAGAGGCAATGGGATACCCGGTCATTCTTCATTTGCGCGGCCGTCGGGCGGTCGTTGTCGGCGGCGGGAAGGTGGCGGCAAGGAAAATTCATGGATTGTTAGAGGCAGGGGCGGAAATCGTGATGATTGCGCCTGAAGCGGAGCCGGAGCTTCAAGCGTTGGCCGCGGGGGGGATGATCGTTTGGAAGAAAAAGCGGTTTGACCCAGACGATTTGGCGGAGGCCTTTTTGGTGATTGCCGCGACGAATGATCGCAAGGTGAATGAAGCGGTGACGCAAGCAGCATCATCCGGCCAACTCGTAAATGTCGTGGATGATCCGGAGCGGTGTGATTTTCACGTTCCCGCTGTCATCCGCCGCGGTCCGCTCACAATTGCCGTGTCGACCGGGGGGGCAAGTCCGGCGGTTGCCCGCCGCATTCGCCGCGAGCTTGAGGAGAAGTATGGCGAAGAGTACAGGCCGTATCTTGAGTTTTTGCAGCGGGCCCGCGGCATCGTATTGCGCGAAGTGGAGGACGCTGAGGGACGGAAGCGGCTGTTTCAGGCGCTCGCTGCCGACTCGTTCCGGCAAAGTGGGCGCTGGGAGAAGGAGTTTACCCGTTTGTTGGCGAAAGAAAAAGAGCGAAACAAGGAAGGAGAAAGAGGGCGATGAGCATCCCGATATACATTGTTGATGCGTTTACAGAAAAAGCCGTCTGAAAGCCACGGTTTCAATCGTGGGATGAAAGACGGCATGACTCGGTAATCCTTTAAGAGGATCGCTTAGAGCCACCATTTTTCTGTTTTATTGTGGCAGTATAATCATTAAACGGATACAATCTATCATATGGAACAAGAAGATCGAAGAACGAAAACAACTGAACGCATGTGGACTCTCAAAAGAAAAGGGGGTGAATCCATGCCTACGATTACGCTAAGACTGGAGCTGCACAACCCAACGAAAGTGAAACAGGGCATGTATGAACGGATGACAGAAGTGAATACCGCGTTTGCCAATTGGCTGTTGAATCATCCCGAGCTGAATCAAGCGACGAGCAAAATTTTTAAGGAGTTTTCGTCGCAGCGGTTTCCTTCCGCCGTCGTGAATCAGACGATTCGAGAAGTGAAGGCCCAAAAGAAAAAACAAAAGGCAAAGAAGTTCCGAACATTCTGGTGCTGCTTTAACAATCAAAACGTAAAGGTGGAAAAGAAAGGAGTGTTCTACACGGTTTCCTTCCCCACGCTGGAGAAGCGAATTGGCGTGCCAGTGGTTACGCGCTCCTATCAAGAAGCGTGGCTGAATCGGCTGCTCAATGGAACCGTCAAACAAGGGGCTGCCAAGCTCTACAAAAAGAGAAAGAAATGGTACTTGGCGATCGCGATCACCTTTGACGTGAAGCCGCAGCACGAAACAAAGGTGATGGGGGTTGACCTTGGGCTTCGCTATATCGCCGTGGCCAGCGTGGGAACGAAATCGTGGTTTTTCAAAGGGAACCAATGCGCCTTTGTACGTCGACGATATGCGGCTTTGCGGCGAAGGCTGGGTCAAGCCAAGAAGCTTCAGATGATTCGCAAAATCGGCCGCAAAGAGTCCCGCTGGATGAAGGATCAAAATCACAAAATCAGCCGTCAAATCGTCCGTTTTGCCGTCGCCAACGGTGTTGGCGTGATTCGGATGGAAGCGTTGACGGGGATTCGCAAGCGGGCAACATCGGCCAAAGAAGCGGGGCGAAGCCTTCATGCTTGGGCGTTCCACCAACTGCAAACGATGATCGCCTATAAGGCGGAAATGGCGGGCATTCGCGTTGAGTGGGTGAATCCAACCTACACGAGCCAAACGTGTAAATGTGGTCATCGAGAGAAAGCGAACCGAAACGGCATCCGCTTCCGATGCCAAAGGTGTGGATACACTCTCCACGCCGACTTGAATGGCGCCATCAACATCGCCAAAGCGATTTCGGGCTTCGCCTCCTAACCTAGCGCACTGGTCACAGGTGCGCCGCCCATCGGGGTACACTCTAACCCGATGGGACGGGGTGATGACACACCCCTAAACTTGGGCGTTGTCCGAACCAGAAATGGATGAGGACGCAAACGACCCAAGAATCCCACGGCTTTAGCCGTGTGGAGTGTCAACCCTAAAGCAGAGGTTGATTTGTGCGGCCATGCAACTTTGGCGAGTGCCCATGTGCTGTGGGAGCGAGGGGAACACCGCCGAGATGAAGCGATTGCCTTTTTCACGAACAGCGGAGTATTGACGGCTATAAACAACGATGGTTGGATTCGGCTCGATTTTCCGAACGAAACGCCAGTGCGGGTTGAGTCGCCTCCTGCTGCGCTTGTTGGTGCCTTGCCAGCTGAACCGCTGTTTATCGGGCGCAACCGGTTCGATTATTTGGTGGAAATCGGCTCAGAACAGGAGGTGCGCAGACTGACCCCGGATTTCCGCCTGCTTCAAGAAGTAGATGCGCGCGGCATCATTGTGACAAGCCGTTCAGCGGCAGAAGAAGTGGATTTTGTATCGCGGTCCTTTTTTCCAGCTCTCGGTGTGCCGGAAGACCCGGTTACCGGCTCCGCCCACTGTTGCCTCGGGCCGTATTGGGCGGACAAGCTTGGGAAAACGACGTTAGTCGGCTACCAAGCTTCAGCCCGCGGCGGCATTGTGCGGGTGATGGTGGCAGGCGAGAGGGTTCAGCTCGAAGGAAAAGCCGTCACCGTGCTGAAAGGGGATCTGGCCGCCGAGGCCGCTTTCGGATTGCAACCCATCTGAAACATTCCAGCGGAAACAATGCCTGTTCCGGATCCGGTTGGGCGGGCTGGTGTTTTCTTCACTGCCTATGCCAACGAAAAAGGCGCCCAAGCCTCACGTGAAAGGCGGGCTTCCTTTTTTCGGCGGCGGGCCGGCCGTGCCGGTTCAGCCAGCTTGGAGGTGCGGCCGGCGCCTGTATACGTTTAGTCATCCCACCGATACGTCCAAAACCGTTCTGTTTTGAGCCAAGCAAGTGCATCGCCGCGTTTGGATGCCGCTTGCATCAGTCCTTCGGTTTGCGAACGGTGGGCGCGAATGGCGGCCAGCTTCGTATCGATCACCGAGCTGACATCGCGCACGACATCCGGCTGGCCAAGGTCTTGTTCGCAGTTTTTCGCAAACGCAACGCAATGGACGGTTGGCCGTTCTTCTTTCGGCCAGCGCTTTAAGGCGCGGATGACAGCGGCTCCACACGCATCATGGTCGGGGTGGACGCTGTAGCCGGGGTAAAACGTAATGACAAGCGATGGATTCGTTTCTGCCACGATGGCGGCGATCTGGTCAGCCAGCTCTTCTTCATCCTCAAACTCGACCGTCTTGTCGCGATAGCCGAGCAGGCGCAAATCATGAATGCCAAGAATGCGGCATGCTTCCTCCAGTTCTTGCTTGCGGATGTGTGGAAGCGTTTCGCGGTTGGCAAACGGAGGCACGCCCATATTGCGCCCCATTTCTCCGAGCGTCAAGCAAGCGTACGTCACCGGCGTGCCGTTTTGCGCATGCTCGGCAATCGTTCCCGACACACCGAACGCTTCATCGTCCGGGTGGGGAAAAACAACGAGCACATGTCGTTCGTTCAACGGAACTCCCTCCTTACACAAACGGTTCGTTGCTCAGTTCGAGAGCCACGGCCAATTTCCCTTGATCATCATGGCCTGCTAGCAGCAACTGTCCTTTTTCTGTCCATTCCCAATGGGTCAGCCCTTCGGCGTACACCCAGCCAAGATCAAGCTTCAGTCCGACGCGATATGGCCCGGGGCCGGTGATCTTGCCGCGGGTGAAGCGGATGCAGGCATTGCGGATGTAGGCGCCGACGGAATAAAAACCTTCGTTATGATGGGAGGCGTATGCTCCGTTCGTCGTTTCCAAATGAATATATACGTCGCGATTGGCAAAACGATTCAGCGCCTCTTGTACAGCTGCCGTGTCGATCGGTTGCAAGCGGCTCCCTCCTTGCTGTTTGTTTTTCTATTATTGTACATGACCGAGGCGTGTGAGCGGAAATATTTCGACTCCTATTGTATAATAAAAAAAGAGACACATCTTGGACTCATCCGCACCTACAAAGCGTTGAATGCTGATTCAACGAAAGAAGGGTGATGATCGATGGGGGTTCAAGGCAATGGTGTCACGATACTGAATTTTGACGGCGTGTACCGACCGCAAAAGCGGCTGTTTCAGTTTCCGCACGAATGGGTCGATCTTGCCGACGTGCCGGAGACGAATTTGTATTGCAGCGAAGCGGCGCTTGCTGAAATTGAGCGGCGGCTTGAGCGGCGGCGGAAGCGCGGGGCGGTGCTGATCGGCAGCGGCAACTATCATTATGTCACGTATTTATTGCTTAAAGAAATCAACGAACCGTTTACGCTTGTGCTTTTTGACCGCCATACGGATGCTGAAGGAGGGGATGATGTCATTTCGTGCGGCTCATGGGTCTCCTATGCACTTAAGCATCCGCGGTTGCAAAAAGTCGTTATCGTTGGCCCAACTGCTTCTTCGCATCAACTCCGTTTATCTCCGAACATGACTGTTCTTCCATTTGATGATCATGATGAATGGCCAAAAGCGCTCATCGAGGCCATCCCGACCGGAAGCATCTATATCAGCATCGATAAAGACGCTCTTCGCCGCGAAGACGCGGTCACGAACTGGGATCAAGGAGTGATTCCGCTATCCCAGCTGCTCGCCTGCCTGCGGTTGCTTTTATTCCATAAAAAAGTGCTCGGCGTGGACATATGCGGCGAATACCCGCCCTCCGCTGTCGACATGTTCGACCCGCTTTGTCGCGAAGCGCGGGGAAAAAATGAGCAGGCGAACATGGCCATCTTGGAGACATATTTCCACTATGCGGCGCCGCATTTGCGGCCGGCGTGAGCGGCGAGAAGCGCGGGAAAGGCAGAACCGCTTTTGGTTTGGCGATCAGAAAAGCAAGGAAGACGCTGTCCCTTCGGATTTTGGCCATCGGGCCGGCAGAAGCGCCGGCCCGATGGCCGAAAAAGCCGGGAAGGCCGCTGCTTGAGGGGATGAGCCTAGTTGTCAAAAGCCGCTCCCGTACATAATGCGAAATTGTTTTTCATCGGAGCGGACATCGCGCGGCTCGATGTGCATGCGGGCGACTTTGGCAAACATCGTTCCGGCTTCAATGGTGTCCAAAAAGAGTTGAAGGGCGCTTTCATTCCCCTGAACTTCCATTTCCACTGTTCCGTCATCATTGTTTTTCACCCAACCGGTCAGCTGCCGTTTTAGCGCTTCGTGTTGGACGAAGTATCGAAACCCGACGCCTTGCACGCGCCCTTCCACGATGACATGAACTCTTTTCACGCCGATGAGTCCTCCTTCATCACGGTTGTTCTGCTTCCATCATATAATAGATGAGGCGGAAAATACATGAAAAAAGGAGCTTGATGGTTCAAGCTCCTTTTTTTACGGATGATAGCGATAATACTTGTTGTTGAATGAGCAGCACAAGCCGCGGGTGATCGCCTAGGTAAGAGCATAAATGCCACTGCTTGTCGGAAACAGAGAACCCCTGCAACTTCCGTTCGATCGTTTTCATTAAGACGCCGGTAAACAATAAGTACGGGACGACAAACACACGCCGATACGCCGATGCGTGGGCCCGTTCGAGCCCTTCATCAAGCGTCGGGCGGATGGCAGCGAGAAAACAAACGTCCACGTGCGGCACGTTCGTTTTTTCTTTTAAAAGCGCAGCGATGGCGGACATGTCGCGCTTCGTGTCTGGATCACTGCTGCCGCGGCCGACAAGAAGGATCATCGATTCACCGTCAAGCGGTGCGGACTGTTCGCTGATGCGGTCGATCATGATGTCGATCATTGCTTCATGGACGCCGAACGGAGCGCCACAGAGGATATCAACGGACGGATGGCGCCGTCTCGCGATGTCCAATGCTGCTGGAATATCGTGTTTGGCATGCCCTGCAGAAAGAAGGAGAAGCGGAACGACGATGACGCGTGTCGCCCCTTGGGCGACACAACGGTCAACGCCGGTGACAATGTCCGGTTCCGCGAGCTCGACAAAGCATAGCTCTTGAATCGGAATATCGATGGCCCTCCGGCACTGTTCGACGAAACGCGCCGCTTCATGGCGCGCGGCGGCAATGCGGCTGCCGTGGCTGACATATAAAACAGCTTCCATCGCCATCGCCTCACGATGTTGCGCCAGCGGCTGCGGATGACGCAAGCAACGGCTCAAACCATTGAATGTTGGCGCGCAGCCGGACGACGTCTCCGATCATGATCATGCTCGGATTTTGGATGTTTTCCTTGGCGGCGATTCCGGCGATCGTCGCGAGCGTGCCGGTGACGGTGCGTTGAGCAGTTGTCGTTCCCCATTCGATGACCGCCGCCGGCGTCTCCGGCGCTTTGCCGTATTTCATCAGCTGGCCGCAAATGTATGGCAAGTGATGAACCCCCATGTAAATGGCGATCGTATCGATGCCTTTGGCGAGGCTTTCCCATTTGATCTCGTCACGACTTCCGTCGCGCCGATGCCCGGTGACAAAGGCGACGCTTGAGCTGAACGCGCGATGGGTGACAGGGATGCCGGCATAAGCCGCCGCCGCGATGGCGGAGGTGATGCCGGGAACGATCTCAAATTCGATCCCATGTTTGGCCAGCGCCTCGGCCTCTTCGCCGCCGCGCCCGAACACGAACGGATCGCCGCCCTTTAAGCGGACGACCGTTTTTCCTTTTTTGGCATGCCAGACGAGCGCATGGTTGATCGTTTCCTGCTGCATGGCATGAAAGCCGGGCAGCTTGCCGCAAAAGATGAGTTCGGCGTCCGGCTTGGCATATGAAAGCAACTCTTCATTGATGAGACGGTCGTACAAAATGACATCCGCTTGCTGGATGCATTTTAATCCTTTGACGGTAATGAGTTCCGGGTCGCCGGGGCCGGCGCCGACAAGATATACTTTGCCCATCGTTGTTTCAGCCCCTTCGTGCATGATTCAGCCAGCCGCTGGAAAGCGGCATGGATGCTCGGCTGCTTTTATTGTAAATGGTCTGCCTTGGGATGAAAACGACCTTGTCAAATGACCTCCCGTTCTTTTTTGGCAGAGGACGGGGGAATCAGTCTGTTTTCGCGGCCGGGATCATTCCTCGCTCGCGCAGGTAGGCGAGCACTTGCTCGGCACATTCGTCAACCGAATAACGGTGTGTTTCGATCGTCAGCTCCGGTGCTTCCGGCGCTTCGTACGGCGAGTCGATGCCCGTAAATTCACGGATTTCCCCGCGGCGAGCTTTTTGATACAGCCCTTTCGGATCGCGCTTTTCGCATTCTTCAAGCGGGCAGTTGACGTAAATTTCGATAAACTCGTCTTCTTCGACTAAGCGGCGGACGAGCGCCCGGTCTTCGGCAAACGGCGAGATGAACGCCGTCAGCACAAACTGGCCGCTGTCGACAAACAGCTTTGCCACTTCGCCGATGCGGCGGATGTTTTCCGTCCGGTCGGCGGCGGAAAAGCCGAGATCTTTATTGAGCCCGTGCCGGATGTTGTCGCCGTCTAAGACATAATTCTGAATGCCGAGCTCAAACAGTCGTCTGGAGACAGCGTTGGCCACCGTCGATTTGCCGGAGCCGGACAGCCCGGTGAACCAAAGGATGGCGCTATGATGGCCGTTGCGCTTGCGACGATCTTCTTTTGTGACCGATGTGTGATGCCAAACGATGTTCGTGCTCATCGCGATCCTCCTTTAGCGCGCTGACGGGGCGACCGTTTCGCGTTCTTGCAGCCCTTTGATCAAGACGGCTGCCACTTCCGGGCGGCTGAACGTGCTCGGCGGCACTTGGCCGTTGCGCAGCATTTCACGAACTTTCGTGCCGGAAAGGACGACATGGTATTTCGCGTCATGCGGACACGTTTTTGTCGATGCCATCCCTTCGCATTTCGTGCAGTAAAAGCTATGTTCGAAAAAGAGCGGCGTAATGCCAAGCTCTTCAGCCGTAAAGTTCAAGAAGATTTTTTGCGCATCATACGTACCGTAATAATTGCCGACACCAGCGTGGTCGCGGCCGACGATGAAGTGCGTGCAGCCGAAATTTTTGCGCACCATCGCGTGGAAAATGGCTTCACGCGGACCGGCATAGCGCATCGCAGCTTGGAAGACGCCGAGGAAAACGCGGTCTTTCGGGTAATAGTTTTCCAGCAGCACTTGATAGCTTTCCATCCGGATGTCAGCCGGAATATCGTCCGCTTTCGTTTCGCCGACGAGTGGGTTTAAAAACAAGCCATCAACGATCTCGAGCGCGCATTTTTGAATGTATTCATGGGCGCGGTGAACCGGATTGCGCGTTTGGAAGCCGACAACGGTGTTCCAGCCAAACTCAGCAAACTTTTTCCGCGTTTCTGCTGGATCAAAATAAAACGAGGCGAATTGGCCTTTGTCGGTCCGTTTGACAAGCGTAATCTCCCCGCCGACATACACATCCGGTTTTTCAAACAGTTTGCGCACGCCTGGGTGAGCAAGTTCATCCGTTTTATAAACGAGCTTCGCTTCTTTCGTTTTGTCTGGGCGGTAAATGTCAGCGATCTCAATGACGCCGTAGACGTCGCCACGATAAACGAGTTTCGCCTTATCGCCGACGGCGAGCTCTTTCGCTTTTTCTTCTGTTACCGCGAGCGTGATCGGAATGCTCCAGACGGTGCCGTCAGACAGACGCATTGTTTCAACAACCGCGTCGTAATCCGTTTTCGTTAAAAAACCAGTGAGAGGGCTGTAGGCGCCCGTTCCGATCAGCTCCAAGTCGCTCAGTTCGGCTTTGGAGAGCTCGATCGTTTTGGTCGCCTCATCAAGCGGATAGTCCGGATTCCAACGATTGATCAATGTGCCGCCATGCGGGATGCTTACGCTCATGTTCATAACCTCCTAGATTGATAGATGTTGTGAAATGCCGCTGCCATGTTCATGAGGCAAGCGTTCTTTTTTCAGGCTAATGACGCCAAGCAGACGCTCAAGATGGCGATGACCGTATAGACGTCGCTGTCAAACAGCAGCTTGACGATTCGGAATGGCGTCCGATTCATCAGCGACGCCTATCGAGGCCGCCGCGCCGCTCGCCTCGATGTTCATGGCGAAGAAAAAGGATGCGATCAAAGCAATGGCAAGGAGCATATCGTTTTTCTCTCCTTAAGCGAGATGGAGACCGCATTCCGTCTTTCCTTGGCCGGCCCAGCGCCCGGAGCGCAAGTCGTTCGGATCTGTAGCCGGAGCGGTGCACGGGGCGCAACCGATGCTCGGGTAGCCGCGGTCGTGGAGCACATTGTACGGGAGATGGCGTTTGTACACGTAATTCCATACGTCTTTCCACGTCCAGTGAATGAGCGGACAGACTTTAATAGAACGGAACTTGTCGTCTTTGTTAATGTACTCGACATGCCGCCGCGTCGGCGATTGCTCGCGGCGCAAGCCGGAAATCCACGCCGTCACCCCGGTCAGCACCTCGCGCAGCGGAATGACTTTGCGCAGCTCACAGCATTTGTTCGGGTCGCGTTTCCATAACTCGTCGCCAAACTGCGCCTTCTGTTCTTCCAACGTCAAGCGCGGCTGCTTCATCACGATGCGAAGCGACGGATATTTTTCTTTCACTTTCGCGATCGTATCGTACGTCTCTGGAAAATGCAGGCCGGTATCCAAAAAGACGATTTCGGCGTCCGGTTTGACTTGGGAGATGAGATCAATCAGCACAATCCCCTCGATGCCGAAGCTGCACGCGTATACGATCTCATCGCCGTATTCGCGATACGCCCAAGCAAGGACGTCAAGCGCCCCTTTTGTTTCATTATCGGACGGAAAAGACGGTTTTTCCGCCTTTTCCCACTGATCATACGTGAGCATCGGTTTCTCCTCCTCACAAAATCAAAGAAAATCCACGTAATTAGTCGGATATATAGCGGCCAAACGGCAATTCGGCGGCGAAAATCCTTCCTTGCATGAATCAGAAAGAGCGGGAGAAAGGGTGCCCCTTATTTTACTAAAGATCTTCTTTAGCTGGAATTGGCACTTTGCTATAGGCGGCAGGTTGACGGAGTTCATTGAGCCAATTCCTCCCTCACTCCCGAGCAACGTATGCAACGCATGTCATTTAATTGATTAAAATTTTAGCACAATTGACGATAATGTCAATCATAGTTTTTCGATAGGAATTGTTTTTATACGAAACAGCTGCATTGCCTGCCTAGCAGCAGATGGGAGCGTTATTTTTTGCGCAGGCTTCCGAGCTCTTCGACAATCGCCTGCATTTCGCTTGGGCTGAACGTCTCGCGTTTCATCACCATCTCGTAAATGTCTCTCAACTCATCGTACCATTCCTCGGAAAAATGGGACGGCTTGATGGCATCCAAGTTCAGCACTTTCAACTTTTGCTTCAACTGTTCGATCATGTAGGCGACGTTTTCCGCCGACCGTTTTGATAAATCCATTCGTTTACTCCTTTCATGGCAAGTTACTATGTATTGTACCATAGGTGCAGGAAGAATGGGGAGAGATTGCCTGGCTTGCTTTTCTGATGAAAAACGGATGATGTGGTAAAATGTAGGTGCACATGCATAGTGCCAGTCTAAAAGGTTGGTGAAACACCTCGTTTTCTTCAAAATGGTTGTCGTGAACGCGCACAAAAGTTGTTGGCCCATTCGCACACGCTCCCCCGCTGGAGTTGTTTTTTCGTTACATCCCCGTCCTTCTAGGGACAAAAAGGGCTAGATGAAAAGAAATGAAGGAAAACTAACGGTGGAAAGCACCGTGGACATAGAGAGAGGGGTGGCTGTTTGGATGATTAAAGTGCTGTTTGTTTGTCTTGGAAACATTTGTCGCTCGCCGATGGCGGAAGCGGTCTTCCGTCATTTGGTGAAAGAGCGGGGGCTTGACGGTCTGATTGCCGTTGATTCGGCGGGAACAGGCAGCTGGCATGTCGGTGAGCCGCCGCATGTGGGGACAAGAAGGGTTTTGACTGAAAATAAGATCGACTACTCCGGCATCCGCGCCCGGCAAGTGAATCATCGTGACTTGGAAGAATTTGATTACATCATCGCCATGGACGCAGCCAACTTGAACGATTTGCGCCGATTGGCTGGCTCCCGTTCGAAAGCGGTGCTCGCCCGGTTGCTTGACTTTGTTCCCGACCGGGAAAAAGACGATGTGCCTGATCCGTATTATACCGGGAATTTTGCCGAAGTGTATCGCCTCGTCCGCTCAGGGTGCGAGCATTTGCTTGAGAGGATCATCCGCGACCATCGACTTGGTGTGGAGGAAACAAAATGACTTTGAGGGCGGCGCACCCGTCTAGGGAAAAACGGGGAAGGAGGGCAGCCGATGGTCGTAAATTTGGCGTTCATCCGTGAGTTGGCCCGCCGTTTTACGGAAGATGAAATCCCGCGTTTGTCGGCGGAATTGGCGTATTACTTTCTTCTGTCGCTCTTTCCGTTTTTGTTGTTTTTAATGACGCTGTTGGCGTATTTGCCGATTCCGCATGAAGATGTGCTTGCGCTCGTGCGGCAATACGCCCCGAAAGAGGCGCTTCACCTCATCGAGACGAACGTTTATCGTCTCATGAATGAGCAAAATGGGGGATTGTTGTCGTTTAGCATCATCGCAGCTATTTGGTCAGCGTCTAATGGCATGAGTGCCATTATGAGGGCATTCAACCGCGCTTATGATGTGCAAGAAGACCGGCCGTTTTGGATCGTACGCGGGCTGTCGATTGTGTTGACGCTCGGCATGATCGTTGTCATCATCGTTGCCCTCGTGCTTCCGGTCTTCGGGCGGATAATCGGGCTGTTTTTGTTCTCTGCTCTCGGGTTGTCGCAACAGTTTTTGGAGGTTTGGAACGCGTTTCGTTGGGTGACGAGTTCGCTGTTATTGTTTGCTGTCTTTACTGCCCTTTATTATTTCGCGCCGAACAAACAGCTTCGCTGCGTCAACGTCGTGCGCGGCGCGCTGTTTGCCACCGCCGGCTGGATTGCGGCGTCGCTGGCGTTCGCGTATTATGTCAACAACTTTGCCGATTACACGGCGATGTATGGCAGCCTTGGCGGGATGATCGTGTTGATGGTTTGGTTTTATTTGTCCGGCATGATTCTTGTCTTGGGCGGGGAACTCAACGCCATGTTTGACTGTGAGCGCGAAGGGAAAAGACGGCAGCGTTAGCGTGCATAAACGGTGCCGAGGCGGGATATCGTAACAATGCAGGGGATCTTGGCATAGGGGGGATCAAGATGACGAAACATACGAAAAAAGACGGGGGCACGAAGCAAAAAGGAAAAAACAGACCAAAGCATAAGACGAGTGGCAGTGCCAACGGCCAAAACGGCTATCATTGAAAGAAGCTGCCTCAAAAGGTGGTTCTTCGTTCAACATAGCACAACATATTGTAATATTGTGCCCCGGCGGTCGTTTTATGTGTATAGATGGAAATCAAAAAAAGGTGCCCTTCCCTTTTTGGAGGGCACCTTTCCTTTCATGCAAACACAGGCGCATCGAGCCGCCGCCGCTTTATTCAACGATTTCTTCGTGATGGTGGTAATAGCGCTCATAAATGTATTCAATTTCTGCATCGGTCATATAGGCGAGTTCCTCGCGCGACAATCCCCGCACTTTTTCGATAAACTCGATCATATTTTTCCGTTCCGTTCTGCTCATGATCGCCACTCCTTTATACTGTTTTAAAACAGAAACTTGATATCTTGGTTTTATTATATAACAGAGGGAACAAAATGGTCAACGATTTTTTTGAAAAAAATAAAAAATAAAAAACAAAAAACGGTCAAGCCGCTGTTTCCTGTTCCCGGCGGCTGACGAGGCAAATGGCCGGAACGAGGAGGACAGCGCTGACCGCAAGGAAAAAGGCGCGAGCAGAGAGATCAACCACGCTGCCGGCAAGCGGCGGGCCCGTCATGCTGCCGAGACTGTATAGCATCCCGCACAACAAATTGCCGGCGGGAAGCAGCTCTTTCGGCAACAGGTCGGTCATATAGGCGATGCCGAGCGAGAAGAGCGAGCCGGTAAACATGCCAGCGGTGAACAAACAAGCAGCCAACCCAACCGTGGACGCACCGACAGTGAGGGCAATCAAAAAACAACCGGCGCCGGCCAAGAGTGCACCGGTGATGATCTCGCGCCGCCCGAACCGGTCGCTGAGCGCTCCGAGCGGAAGCTGAAAGATGATGCCCCCAAGCGAGAAGCATGGCAAGATGAAGGCGATCTGCTCAGCGCTCATCCGTTCACGCAAGGCGTACAGCGGGAAGATGGAATGGACAGCCGCTTCTAAAAAACCGTAGGCAAACGGCAACAAAAGCGCTGGCCATGCCTGTTTCCAAGCGCCAATAAACCGACCGGCCGCCGACGAAGAACGTTCAAGCGGCTTTGGTTTTTCGTTCGGCAGCCAAAAGACGCCGATCCAACCGGCGAAACTAAGGAGAGCAGCTAAATAAAACGGAAGCGCCTTCTCGACCGAAGCGAGTGAAGCCAACAGCGGGCCGATGGTGAAGCCGAGGCCGAACGCCCACCCATACAGCGACAATCGCCGTCCGCGTTCAGTCGGCAGCGAAAAGTCCGTAATCCACGTTTGTGTCGCAAAATGAAGCATATGATCGCCGATGCCGATGGCAAAGCGAAGAACAAGCCAAAAGAAAAGAGAAGGAAAAAGTGGAAAAAGAATAAGCGAACATATTACAATGAAACCACCAAGGAGAATGAGGAGCCGATAGCCATAGCGTCTCAGCGGCCGTTCCAAAAATGGCGAAATGGTCAAGACACCGATATACAGGGCGGCGGCGTGCGCCCCGTTAACGGACGAAGAGACGCCGTTTTCATCAAGAAGCATCGCCAAAAGCGGCAGCAACATCCCTTGCGACAGACCGGAGACGGCGACAATCCCGGTTAAGATGGCAAAACGCATCGTGCATCCCCATTTCAGTTGAAATCGCCGGCTGATCAAACAAGCGAGGCCGGATGTTTCCCAGGGCGAATGAATGCCCTTATCCATCGTACATAGAAACGGCGGTCAATGCAACGAAAACAATCAAGAGGAAAGGTGGAAGAGAAATGAACAAGGTGTTTGCTTGGATGACATGGATCGGCGTGCCGGTGTCGGTCATCGGCGGGTTTCTTCATTGGCCGACTGTCTTGATGTTTGTGCTGTACTGTTTGACGATCATTGCGCTCGCCAGCTATATGGGGCGAGCGACGGAAAGCTTGGCGATCGTCGCCGGACCGCGCATTGGCGGGCTGTTGAACGCGACGTTTGGCAACGCGGTCGAGCTGATCATTTCCATTTTTGCCTTGCAGGCTGGACTCGTTGACGTCGTGCTCGCTTCCTTAACTGGTTCGGTGCTCGGGAACTTGCTTTTGGTGGCTGGGCTATCGTTTTTTGTCGGCGGACTAAAATATAAGCGGCAAGAATTCAACATTTATGATGCTCGTCATAATGCCGGGCTGCTGACTTTTGCTATCTTCATCGCTTTTGTCATTCCGGAAGTGTTTACCATGCATATGAATCACAGCGAACAAGTCGCGTTGAGCGTTGGCATTTCGATCATCATGATCTTGCTTTACGCCGCTGCCCTTTATTTCCGGCTTGTCACCCATCGCGGCGTATATCAGCATAAATCAGAAGAAGTGGAAGAACATGAAGAGCCCGAATGGGGCAAAGGGAAAGCGACCGCCATTTTGGCGCTGGCGACGGTTGCGGTCGCCTATTTATCGGAACGGCTCGTTCATACGTTTGAAACGGTCGCCGAGTCATTCGGCTGGAGCGAGCTGTTTATCGGGATCATCATCGTGGCCATCGTCGGCAATGCGGCGGAGCACGCTTCCGCGGTGATTATGGCGTACAAAAACAAAATGAATGTCGCGGTGGAAATTGCCGTCGGCTCGACATTGCAAATCGCCATGTTCGTTGCGCCGGTGCTTGTGCTCGTTTCGCTTTTGTTTCCGGAAAAAATGCCGCTTGTCTTTTCACTTCCTGAGCTGGTGGCGATGGCTGCTTCCGTCCTTTTGATGATCGTGCTGTCAAATGATGGTGATACGAACTGGTTTGAAGGAGCAACATTGCTCGCTGCCTATACGATCATGGGCATCGGTTTTTACTTGCTGTAAGTGACTGCATCCGGGTATTCGCCGTCCGGGTGTTTTTTTGCGGGTGCGGGAAGTGGGGCGCCAAACGGGGAAAATTTTCGCCGCCGCGGATAAACGGCGCATTTTGAAAGAAACTAACAGTGAATAACGTGGGAAGAAAGGAGTGAAGACGATGAAAAAGTGGGCTGTTTCGCTGTTCGTGAGCGTGCTTCTTCTTTATGCGGCGGCGTTTTCGGCGCTGGCGGCTGCCGGCAAACCGGCGCCCGGTGCGGTGATTGATATATCGAAAGAAAATACGTATCCGAACCCGACGCAAGATTTGCCGCATTTGGAACCGAGCTCGTTTACAAAACAGCTGTTAAGATCGGCGAATGTGAAAATTGAGAATCCCGAATTGATCCATCTCTTTAATGAATCTTCGGCGACCGACACGCCATGGGCCGTTGGCTATCGAGCGACGATTTATTTAGGCCAATGGCCGCTCAATTACCAGTCGATCGAAACGTCGACGAACTGGGAATATCAAAAGGTCAACACGAATTTCCTTGATAACCGCGGCGGCGATACGGCGCAAAAGTTGTACTATAAACAAGAAATGCAAAAATACGTCCGCGGCGGGTTGACGGTGAAAGTGCCGAATGAAGACGCGGTTAAGCGGATGATGTTAAACAAAGCGATGGAAAAGACGAACTTGCCGCTCTCTTTCAGCACGGTTGTCGGCCTTGGCACGAAAAAAGACCAACCGTACAACGTACCGGCGAAAAAAATAGGTTATTTGTACGCGTACGCTCCGGCGGTGAATGAAAAAGGGAAAGTAACATACGGGGAAGTGTACGTCGTGCTCAAAGGAAACAAAAAGAAAATTGTCGTCAAAAACGTGACGACAAGAGGGGTTGGGGCGTGGATTCCGGTGCAGGATCGCCTGTACATGTCATATGTGGTGAGTGAACAGCCAAGATAAAACGTCAAGGAAAAGCTCCTTGACGTTTTTTATCGGCCAATGCGCGCGGACCGCTTCGTAAAATCGACGCCGCGGTAATACGTCTGCTTCACAAGGACGTTCGGTCCGAGGCAGCGTGCCGACGGGCAGTGGCAAAGAAGCTCCCTAGCAAGCTTTGAGCGCCGCCATTTGTCATACACGTCTGGCAGCGAATCGTGAATGATGTTGCCAAGCGGCGGTTCATCACCGAAATCGGTGACGATGACATCGCCGGTGAAAATATTGACATTGAGCCGTGAACGTCCGTCTGGATCGTTGCGCACGGTGACGTTTTTGCTTTCATACAGCCGCTTCAATAGGCGCACATCTTCTTCGTTGTCGCTGCACGGGTAAAACGGCAGCGTGCCAAACAGCATCCAGACGTTTTCGTCGCGAATGTCAAGCAAATGGTGAATCGCTTCGCGCAATTCGTCCAAGCTCAACGTCTCCAAAGCGCTGGCAAAATCGCTCGGATACATCGGATGGATTTCATGGCGCCGGCAGCCCATTGCCTCGACAACTTGGCGGTGGATCGTTTCCAAGTGGCGGACGGTTCGTTTGTTTAACATCGTTTCCGCCGATACCATCACGCCGGCATTTGCCAGCGCTTTTGCATTGTCAAGCATGCGCTGGAAGTATTTCTCGCGTTGGGCGCGCGTCGGCTTCCGCTCCATCATGGCAAAACCACCTTCGACAAAGTCGTCGATCGTCCCCCAGTTGTGCGAGATATGGAGCACATCCAAATACGGAATGACTGGTTCATAGCGAGACAAATCCAACGTCAAGTTCGAATTGAGCTGCGTCCGCACCCCGCGCTCGTGCGCGTAGCGGAGAAGGGGAACGACGTATTGTTCGACGGATTTTAATGACAGCATCGGCTCGCCGCCGGTGATGCTTAATGACCGCAAATGCGGAATTTCCTCGAGCCGGCGGAGCAACATATCAAGCGGCAGCGCCTCGGGATCTTTCATTGTCAACGTATAGCCAACAGCACAATGCTCACAGCGCATATTGCAAAGCGTCGTTGTGGTAAACTCAATATTCGTCAGTTGTAGTTTTCCATATTCTTCAATATCGACGTACGCTTCCCAAGGGTCATACGCCGGTGTAATGGCTGGCATGGTGGATGAGCGCATGGTCTTCTCCTCTTTCCATTCAAAGTCCCAACGTTCATTATCGGCAACAGTCACTCCGCTTGTCAATCGTTTTGGCCGCTGATCCTCTATCCCATTCCTATGAGGCGGGCGGGGGACTGATGAGACAGAAAAGAAAGATTTTTTCCATAACCGAGAAAAAGCAGTATAATAGAAGAAGATGAGACAACTGCCAATAGGGCGATCCAAAAGGAAAGGGCGTGGAATCAGCATGGAAAAATTCCAGCAAAGCATGTATGACTTGATCGTTGAGACATCAACGAAGCTGCCGAAGGACGTTCGCCGAGCGATCGCTCGAGCGAAAGTGCGCGAAAACGCCGGCACGCGGGCGGCCATGGCGCTCGATACGATCGTCGAGAACATTCAAATGGCGGACGAAAACGTGTCGCCGATCTGTCAGGACACCGGCTTGCCGACGTTTAAAATCAAAGTGCCGGTCGGCGTGAATCAAATCGAAATGAAAAAAGCGATCCGCGCCGCCATTGTCGAAGCGACGAAAAACGGCAAGCTGCGTCCGAACTCGGTCGACTCGCTCACCGGCAAAAACAGCGGCGACAACTTAGGGGAAGGCGTGCCGGTCATCAAATTTGAACAATGGGAAAACGATTACATTGACGTTCGCCTTATTTTAAAAGGCGGCGGTTGTGAAAACAAAAACATTCAATACAGCCTTCCGTGTGAACTCGAGGGGCTCGGCCGCGCCGGCCGCGACCTTGACGGCATCCGCAAATGCATTTTGCATGCGGTGTACCAAGCGCAAGGGCAAGGATGCAGCGCCGGCTTTATCGGCGTCGGCATCGGCGGCGACCGCTCATCGGGCTATGAGTTGGCGAAAGAGCAGCTGTTCCGTCCGGTCGATGATGTCAATCCGATTGAAGAATTGCGCCAACTCGAAGAATACATTATGGAAAACGCCAACAAACTTGGCATCGGCACGATGGGCTTTGGCGGCGAATCGACGCTGCTTGGCTGTAAAATCGGCGTTATGCACCGCATCCCGGCGAGCTTCTTCGTTTCGGTCGCCTACAACTGCTGGGCGTTTCGGCGCATGGGCGTGAAAATCGACCCGGCGACCGGTGAGATCATCGAATGGCTGTACCAAGACGGCGAAGACGTCGATTTTGCAAAAGAGTTGGAAAAAGCGGAAGCAGCCGCGGCGCTTGAACAAGGCGACACACGCGTCATCGACCTTGTTCCGCCGCTGTCGGAAGAACAAGTGCGCCAGCTTCGCGTCGGCGACGTCGTCCGCATCAGCGGCGTCATTTACACCGGCCGCGATGCCATTCATAAATATTTGATGGACCATGACGCGCCGGTCGACTTGAACGGGCAAATCATTTATCATTGCGGCCCGGTCATGTTAAAAGATGAAGAAGGCCGCTGGCACGCCAAAGCTGCCGGCCCGACGACAAGCATCCGTGAAGAGCCGTACCAAGGCGACATCATGAAAAAATTCGGTGTCCGCGCTGTCATCGGCAAAGGCGGCATGGGCGCGAAGACGCTGCAAGCGTTAAAAGAACACGGCGGCGTGTATTTGAACGCGATCGGCGGCGCGGCGCAATATTACGCCGATTGCATCAAATCCGTGGAAGGCGTTGATTTGCTGGAGTTTGGCATCCCCGAAGCGATGTGGCATTTGCGCGTCGAAAACTTCACTGCTGTTGTCACGATGGATTCGCACGGCAACAGCTTGCATGAAGATGTGGAAAAATCGTCGCTTGAAAAGCTGGCTCAGTTCAAAGAGCCGGTGTTCAAGTAAGAAGGAGAGCTGAATTTCAAGCACATGGCTATTGGTATTCAAACAAGCTGATCCCGTTTTCTTCTCTGTCCCCAAAGCGTTTGCTTTTGGGGCCTTTTTTTGCAAAAAATGGCGCGCGTAAAGCGGTCAGGGGTGAAAACAATAAGAAAGAGGAAAAGATGGCGGCCAAGGAGGAACTAGGCATGAGATGGCTCATTTCTCTCGTTTTAGCGCTCGCGCTTTTTCCCGCCCCTGCTTTTGCCATAAGCAATGCGCCGATCCATTGGGGATTTAAGAGAAGCGAAAACCACGAGCCCCCATCGGCGGGAAAAGAGCTCGATGAACTGCTCGCCAAATATGACGCCTTTTATTTAGGCGACACGAGCGAAAAAACGATCTATTTAACATTTGACAACGGGTATGAAAACGGCTATACGGCGCAAATTTTGGACGTGTTAAAGGAAAAACATGTGCCAGCCGCCTTTTTTGTCACTGGTCATTATTTGCAAACAGCGCCCGATTTAGTCAAACGGATGGCGGCGGAAGGGCATATCATCGGCAACCATTCATGGCACCATCCCGATTTGACGGCGGCAAGCGAAGAGCGGTTCCGTGAAGAGCTGGAAAAAGTAAAAGAAAAGACCGAGGAATTGACCGGGCAAAAAGGGATGGCGTACCTTCGCCCGCCGCGCGGCATTTTCAGCGAACGGACGTTATCTCTCGCCCGCGACCTTGGCTATTATCACGTCTTTTGGTCGCTTGCGTTCGTCGACTGGCAAACTGACCGCCAGCGCGGCTGGCAATATGCTTACGACCAAATCATGAAACAAATCCATCCGGGGGCGATTTTGCTGTTGCATTCCGTGTCCAAAGACAATGCCGAAGCGCTGCCGAAGGTGATCGACGACTTGCGCAAACAAGGGTATACGTTTGCCAGCTTAGATGAGTTGATGGTGAAAAAGATGGGCCTCCATCCGCGGCTGTTTCGCCCATAAGCCGCTTTCATCACTTGAGCGCAAAAGTGGTACGAAACGTTGTGTGTTGGACCATTCGAAAACCCGCCTCGTTCTGTCAACCGAACCATATGCCGCTGCCTCGTCCTGCCAACAAGTTGGTTCGACGGGGCGTTTTTCGTTATAATAGGGGCACGGACAAATGAGAAAGGTGAGAACGATGTGGAAGCAAACGATTACCGTGCCCGCGCCGTACGATTTTGCGCATGCGTTGGAGCGATTGGCGCTCGATCCGCTGCTGGCGGTTGATCTAGAGCGGCAGCGCGTCACCGTGCCGCTTCATCTCGATGACGTAAAGGTGCCTGTCGTGGTGGAAAGCATCGGCGCGAAAGACGCCCCGCGCTTTATCGTGTCGGGGCCGCATCCCGAGCGGCAACAGGAGATCATCGAACGGATTTCTCATCTGTTTCAATGGCGGACGCCCCTTGCCTCGGTGCACGGCTACTTTCAGGCGACCGAGCTGGCGCCGCTGTTTGCCCGTTATGAGGGGCTGCCGTTGGTGCTTGATTTTGATTTGTATTTTTGCCTCGTCAAATGTTTGATCCACCAACAGCTTCATCTCAAAGTCGGCTATCGGCTCACAGAGCGGTTTGTGAAAACGTTCGGCGAGGAGCGGGACGGCGTTTGGTTTTACCCGCGCCCAGAAGAGATCGCGGCCCGCTCGTACGAGGACTTGCGCGCCTTGCAGCTGAGCGGGCGGAAAGCCGAATATATCGTCAATGTGTCGCGCCTCATTGCCGAGGGGAAGCTGCGGCTTGATGAACTCGAGCAGATGGAAGACGGCGAGGTGATGGAGAGGCTGACCGCCGTGCGCGGCATCGGTCCGTGGACCGTGCAAAATTTCCTCCTCTTCGGCCTCGGCCGCCCAAACGTCTTCCCGCCGGCGGATATCGGTTTGCAGCGGGCGGTCGAAAAATGGTTCGGGCTTCCGAAGCGGCCGACCACAAAAGAGATGGCGGCGCTTGGCGAACGATGGAAGCCGTACGCCAGCTATGCGGCGCTTTATTTATGGCGAAGCATTGAATGAGAGGGACCGATATGGCAAAGCAACAAATGAACATCAAAATCAAAAAAGGCGAGCAATTTCCCGTGACGATTCAACGGATCGGCATTAACGGCGAAGGGGTCGGTTATTTCCAAAAACAAGTCGTCTTCGTCCCCGGCGCCTTGCCGGGTGAAGAAGTCATCGTTGAGGCGACGGACATCCACCCAACCTACGCCGAGGCGAAAATCAAGCGCATCCGCAAGCGCTCGCCAAACCGCATCAAGCCGCCCTGTCCGCTCTATGACCAGTGCGGCGGCTGCCAGTTGCAGCACTTGGCGTACGAGGCGCAGCTCGAGGCGAAGCGCGACATTGTCATCCAGGCGCTCCGCCGCCATGCCCGGCGCCTCGATGTCGACAAGCTTGACATCCGCCCGACGATCGGCATGGACAACCCGTGGCATTACCGAAACAAAAGCCAGTTTCAAGTTGGAATGAAGGAAGGGAAGGTGCTCGCCGGCCTGTACGGCCTCAACTCCCACCGGCTCATCGATTTATCGGAATGCCGCGTCCAGCATCCGCAAACGACGCGCGTCACGAACATCGTGAAAACGATTTTGCAAGACTTGCACATCCCGATTTACAACGAGCGGACAAGAATGGGCGTCGTGCGGACGATCGTCGCCCGCGTCGGCTTTCATACCGGCGACATCCAGCTTGTGCTTGTGACAGCGACAAAAGACATTCCGCGCAAAGAGCTGTTGATCGAGGAAATCCGCCGCCGTCTTCCAGAAGTGAAATCGATCGTGCAAAACATCAACGGCGAAAAAACGTCGCTTATTTTCGGCGACGAGACAGAAGTGCTCGCCGGCGACGAATACATTCAAGAAACGCTCGGCGATTTGTCGTTTGAACTGTCGGCGCGCGCCTTTTTCCAGCTCAACCCGTTGCAGACGGTGAAATTGTACGACGAAGTGAAAAAAGCGGCCGCCCTCACCGGAACGGAGCGGATCGTTGACGCTTACTGCGGCGTCGGCACGATCGGTTTGTGGCTTGCTCGCGATGCCAAAGAAGTGCGCGGCATGGACACGATTCCGGAAGCGATCGAAGACGCGCAAAACAACGCCAAAAAGCATGGGTTCACCAACACGCACTATGTCGTCGGCAAAGCCGAATATTGGCTGCCAAAATGGGTGAACGAAGGCTGGAAGCCGGACGTCATCATCGTCGACCCGCCCCGCGTCGGCTGCGACCGGGCGTTGCTTGAAACGATTCTCCACGTCCGCCCGAAAACAGTCGTCTACGTCTCATGCAACCCGTCCAGCCTCGCCCGCGATCTCGATGCCTTGGCTGCACAATATCGCGTCGACTACATCCAACCGGTGGACATGTTTCCGCACACGGCGCATGTGGAAGCGGTGGCGAAATTAACGCTGCAATTTTGACACTCCACACGTCTTCAGCCGTGTGGAGTGTCAATGGAAAATGAAATCGGGTTCTTCCACTCCTTTTTGGGAGAAAGAAGAGAGGGAGAAAAAGTGGGGGAACCCTTGGAAAAGCAAGGAAAAAAGATCGAAATGAGAGAAAAATGAATTAAGCCAGAGGCAATAAAATATCTGTTCGTGACACACTTCCATCCTGATCATGCCGGCATGGTAGAAAACATTAAGAAATTCGGAACTTCCTTTATTTTGTTTGAACATACAGATGTCCATGAGCAATTTTTGCTCTCCCTCCATCATGAAAATGGCAACTCAAGGAGCGCACATTCTCATAGAAAACCAGAGCAAGGCTGAGCGCGCATTTTTCAATCATGGCCATGATGTGGAGGAGGGTCATGCCATCAAGTGAAACGTTTGCCTCACCTATTGCATCAACAAGAAATTCCTTCTAACAGGGCTCGCCGTTAGAAGGGATTTTTTTATTTGGAAAAATAAGACGCTGGCCGCTTCGAATTCAGCAAAAGGGAAGCTGAGGCATTATATCTTAGCAAAAATACGCCTCGAGTCGTAGACAAAATATATCTTTGGAACATGATGGGATTCGGGTTGTCTGCGGTACGATGGAAGACGAAAGGAGGCGAAAGGATGGCAAAAAAGATCGGGCTGTTCGTTGCCGGCGCGGTGGCGTTGCTTGTGCTGCTGTTTCATCTTGGGCCGCTTGTCGGGTTGGCAATCACGCTGGCGGTGCTGTACTATGCGTTCAAGAAATGTTTGAAAGCCCCGTCGACGTTCGGGAAAATCGTGTGGGCATTGATTGGCTGTGCAGCGTTAGTTGTCAGCGCTTCGAATGTGCCAGCGCTCATCGCGCTTGTCGCGGCGTATGTGTTGTATGTCGTGTATAAAAAATGGAATGGAGTGAAAGACGAGCGCGTCGTTCCAGAAGCAGACGACCCGTTTGTCAACTTTGAAAAACAATGGGCGGAGCTGCAAAAGCATTATTCATGAAATCAATGGAAAAGGAGCGAATCGATGATGAGTGTGTTCTCACGTTTGAAAACGATCATTGAAGCCGATCTCCATGAATGGCTTGACGAAAAAGAAAAGAAAAACCCGATCGCGCTTCTCAATCACTATTTGCGCCAATGTGAACAGGAAGTCGAGCGGGTGCGGCAGCTGCTCGAGCGCCAATATGTGCTGAAAGAGCAATTTGCCCGCGAACATCGCGAAGCCGAACAGATGGTGGAAAAACGAAGCAAGCAGGCGGAGGTGGCGGCGCAAGCCGGGGAAATGGAGCTGGCCGAATTTGCGCGGCGCGAACAAGCGCAATACGCGGAGCGGGCGGCCCGCTTAAAACAGCTGCTCGAGCAAGCGAGCCGTGAGCTGTTTGAGTTAGAAGCGAAATATGAAGAAATGAAGCATAAGCTGAAAGATATGCAAATGCGGCGCATGGAGCTGATGGGGCGGGAGAATGCGGCTCGGGCGCACTACCGCATCCATCGGGTGGTCAACGGGGACGCCGGCCCGGCGTTGGCGGCGTTTGCTGATGCGGAAGTCTACCTTGACCGCCTTGAGCGGCAAGTTCGTTCCGATTATTACCGAAGCACGATCGATGCGCGCATCGCTCAGCTGGAAAAGCAGTTGCAGGAAGGAAAATAACCGGATATGCTAAAGGCGTACATGGTTACGCCTTTTTCATTTTGGACAACAGGGGGCTCCCCACATGCTTGATCAACGGAAGAAAACTGACTATGTCAGTTGGGTTGTTTTGGTGACACTGCTCCTTTTTGCAATCGAAATTTCGTTTTTTCGCCCGGGCGTGCTGTTTTCGTTAAGTATATCGGTCTGTTTGATTTATGTTGGAAGGAAAAAATGGCATCGGCGGAAAGGAAAATGGCTGTTTTGGCTTGGCTGCATCATGTTGGCCATTCATGTCTTAACGATGATGGCCGCTCGTTTTGTCATGGTCGCGCTGTTGGGTTATGCCCTTTGGCAATTGTTTCAGTCGAAGCGGCATCCGACGGTGATCCGCCCGACTATGGCTGAGAACTCGTATGGGGGAGAGGAAATCGTGCGCCGTCAACCACTGTTTCAAAATGTATGGGTTGGCCGGCAAGCGACCCCAGAACGGGTGTATGAGTGGAATGATGTCAATATCCAAACGGGGATCGGGGATACGGTCATTGATGTCAGCTATACTGTGCTTCCGAAAGGGGAAGCGGTCATTATCGTGAGAGGGTTGATCGGCAACATTCGAATTCTCGTTCCGTACGAAATTGAAACACGGCTCGTTCATTCCGCCATTTTTGGTGTTGCCTCGCTGTTTGGCAAGGAACAGGAGAAAATGTTCAACGAGACGCTCATTTATCAAACTTCTTCGTATGATCAAGCGGAGCAAAAGCTAAAAATCGTCACCTCGATGATCATTGGCAATGTCGAGGTGACACGCGTATGAGCCGACCGATGCTCGCTTCTGTTTTGCTTGCGCTTGCGCTTGCTGTGGCGTTGCTCATTTCCTTTCTCTATTTCCTTCCGCCTGGAATGTGGTCGTCTTTGTGGGATCAAACTGTGATGGGGTTGCCGTTTTTGTTGTTTGTGTTCGCTGTAAGCCTGTGTATGGGGATTGCTGTTGGACTTATGCTTGATTCCTTCTTTCGCCAGCAATGGCAAGCGGTTGTGCAGGCGCTTCGGCACATTGAACAAGGAGAGATGGGGGAGTTGCATCGGGAAGAGCCGCCGCCGGAACTGCAAGAGCTTTGGCGGCAAATCGTGAAGCTGCAAGCGCAATGGCGCGCGCAAACGAAACGCGTGCAAAAGTTAGCGGCGGAAAAGGCCGAACAGGAAGAACGGCTCGTTGAACGCATTCTTTCCGAAGAACGCACGCGGCTGGCGCGGGAACTGCATGATTCCGTAAGCCAACAATTGTTCGCCGCTTCGATGATGATGTCAGCCGTTATGGAAACGATGCCGCCGGATGATGAACGGCAGCGCAAACAATTGGCCATGGTCGAGCAAATGATTCACCAGTCGCAATTGGAAATGCGGGCGCTGCTTCTGCACTTGCGGCCGGTGCAGCTGAAAGGCAAATCGCTTCAAGAAGGGATGACCGAACTGCTCACGGAATTGGCGGGCAAAGTGCCGCTCGAGATGAAATGGAACATCGAAGACGTTCCGCTCGATAAAGGGGTGGAAGATCATCTGTTTCGCATTTTGCAAGAGTCGCTTTCCAACACGCTGCGCCATGCGAAAGCGAAGTCGTTGGAAGTATTGCTCATCGAACGGGACGGGTTTGCCATTTTGCGCGTCACCGACGATGGCGTTGGCTTTGATGTGGAACGTTCGAAAAGCGGCTCGTACGGGTTGCAGCACATGTATGAGCGGGCGGCGGAAATCGGTGGGATGTTGAAAATTGTCAGCTTAAAAGGTCAAGGAACGAGGTTGGAAGTGAAAGTGCCGCTTTTGCACAGGGGGGATGACCGTGATTAAGGTACTGCTTGTCGATGATCATGAAATGGTGCGACTTGGCGTGTCGGCGTATTTATCCGCCCAACCAGATATGGAGGTGATTGGCGAGGCGGAAGATGGTAAAAAAGGGGTGGAGCTCGCCCTCCAGTTGCGTCCGGATGTCATTTTAATGGACCTCGTGATGGAACCGATGGACGGCATTGCGGCGACGCGCGAAATCATCGGCGCGTGGCCGGAGGCGAAAATCATTGTCGTGACGAGTTTTTTGGATGATGAAAACGTGTTTGCCGCGCTTGAAGCAGGGGCGACGAGCTATTTATTGAAAACATCGAAAGCGAGCGAAATTGCCGACGCCATTCGCGCCACGTTCCACGGGCAATCGGTGTTCGAACCGGAAGTGGCCGGAAAAGTGATGCGAAACTATCGGAAACAAGAAGAGCGCCTGCCGCATGAGCAGCTCACGAGCCGGGAGATGGAAGTGCTTTTGTTGATGGCGCAAGGGAAAACGAATCAAGAAATGGCCGATGAATTGTTCATTTCACTTAAAACGGTGAAAGTGCATGTAAGCAACATCCTCGCCAAACTCGGCGTCCAAGACCGGACGCAAGCGGTCATTTACGCGTTTCGGCATGGCTTGGTGAAATGAGGAGCGTGTGAGTGGCACAAGCGCTATGCATTGAGAGTATGCTATGTCGAACGCGATTCATTTTTTGATAGGGAGTAGGTGTTCTGTGAACACCAAAACCGCTCCGTTTCATCAAGATGAACATGGAAGATGAAACGGAAGCGGTTTTTGACGTGCGGTGGACAGGGAAAATGGCTGGCTAACTGAGAGGAGTTACGCTTGCTTGGTCAGTTGGCGAAGTTTTCGGTCGTGGTGGAGCACTTTTGTTGTCAACACTTCGACCGAGGCTTGAGTATCTGTTAATTCTTCTTCAAGGTGGTCGATTCGTTCGTTCAGTTGTCTGTTCATCTGTTGCATTTCCTCACGAAGGGAGTCGATTTTGGCCTCAAGCCGAGTCTCAACAGCGTGGATTTCTGCCCGAAGCTGTTGCCCCATTTCTTGCATCTCGCTGCGGAGTTGTTGTCCCATTTCTTGCATCTCGTTGCGGAGCTGTTGTCCCATCTCTTGCATTTCATTGCGGAGCTGTTGTCCCATCTCTTGCATTTCACTGCGGAGTCGTTGCTCCATTGTTTGCATTTCATGGTGAAGTCGCTGTTCCATCGTTTGCATTTCATGATGCAGTCGTTGCTCCATTTCCTGCATTTTCGAGCTAATTTTGTCAGAATGCTGTTCGAGCGCTTGAAGCACCGCTTGAATGATTGTTTTCTCTTCCACTTTTTCTCACCTCCTCACAGGTATTATACAAAGAAACGGGGCGAGAAAGAAAGAGAAAATATGGTGGTTTTCGTCGAACGTTGACGGTTCGGTTTTTGGTTTAGGATCGCGCGTTTTCGGTTTATCATGCCGCCCGCTTTGCCGTACAATAAACTCATATAAAAAGGCTGTTTTGGCCGCAAAGGAGATGACGATGTTGGACGCAGGATGGAAGTTCGACAACAGTTATGCAAGGCTGCCAGAGCGCTTTTTCGGCAAAGTCCTCCCCACGCCGGTGCGCGCGCCGAAGCTTGCGGTGCTCAATCGTTCGTTGGCAGTCAAGCTTGGGTTGAATGAGGAAGCGTTGCGAAGTGAAGATGGGGTGGCTGTGTTCGGTGGAAACCAAATTCCAGGCGGAGCTGAGCCGCTGGCGCAGGCGTATGCAGGGCATCAGTTCGGTTATTTTACGATGCTTGGCGACGGACGGGCGGTGTTGCTGGGCGAGCACGTCACCCCAAGCGGGGAGCGGGTGGACATCCAGCTGAAAGGCTCGGGCCGGACGCCGTATTCGCGCGGCGGCGATGGGCGGGCGGCGCTTGGGCCGATGCTGAGGGAGTACATTGTGAGCGAGGCGATGCACGCGCTTGGCATCCCGACAACGCGAAGTCTTGCGGTCGTCACAACGGGAGAGACCATTATGCGCGAAACGGAATTGCCTGGGGCGGTGTTGACCCGTGTCGCCTCGAGCCATCTGCGCGTCGGGACGTTTCAATACGCGGCGCAATGGGGGACGATAGAGGAGTTGCGCGCTCTGGCCGATTATGCGCTCTGGCGCCATTTTCCTGGCTTTGAGGAAGCTGAGAACCGCTATTTGTTTTTGCTTGAACAAGTGATCGAACGCCAAGCGGAACTGATCGCGAAATGGCAGCTTGTCGGCTTTGTCCACGGGGTGATGAACACGGACAATATGACGATCAGCGGGGAAACGATCGACTATGGGCCGTGCGCGTTTATGGACACATACAGCCTGGAGACGGTGTTCAGTTCGATTGATACGGAAGGGCGGTATGCGTACGGAAACCAGCCGTACATCGGGGGCTGGAATTTGGCAAGGTTTGCGGAAAGCTTGTTGCCGTTGCTTGATGAGAATGAAGAAAAAGCGATCGCGCTTGCCCAAGGGGCGCTTGATGAGTATCCGAAGCGGTATCACCACCATTGGCTTAGCGGGATGCGGGCGAAGCTCGGCCTTGCCGAGGAGCAGGAAGGGGATCAGGAGCTCATTGCGGATTTATTGCGGCTGATGGAGGCGCATCGCGCTGATTACACGAACACGTTCCGGGCGTTGACGTTAGGCGAGTATACGGGAATGGCGCTGTTTGATTCCGCTGAGTTCCGGGAGTGGCAGGAGCGCTGGCAGACAAGGCTCAGCCAAGAATCGGTGTCAAGGGAAGAAGCGTATGAGCGGATGCGCCGCCATAATCCAGCTGTGATCCCGCGCAACCACCGGGTTGAAGAGGCGTTGGCCGCCGCGGTCCATGACGGCGACTACAGCGTGATGGAGCGTTTCCTTGAAGCGCTGTCTGACCCGTACGCCTACTCGCCGGAACAAGAGAAATACGCGGAACTGCCTCCGCCGTCCGACCGCCCGTACCGGACGTTTTGCGGGACGTAATGGTGATGGCGTTTTCGTTTAGCGGCAAAGGAGAAACGAATCACCTTTTGCATCGTCTAATTTGGATAGAGGTGGTGTGAGTGAAGCGAAGTGTTCTTCTCTTTGCCGTGGTGGGAATGTTGTTTGTATGTGATGCCGTCTTTCCTTCGCAATTGGCTGAGACGGACAAAACAAAAGAACCATATGCGTCGTTTCGCCAGCGTATCATCATCCGCGATTCGGTTGATCAGCCGCTTTCTCCTCATGTGAAACAAGCAGGGGCGATGGAAACAACTAGCGAACCACAGCTGTTGCCTAACGTCGATTTGAACCATTCGATTGTGATAACGAAGATGCCGCATATCGAGGAAACGAGGAAAAATTGATGAAAGGCATCGCTTTTAACAAATGAAACAGCGATTGTTCAATGGGGGGCTGGGCTTGAGCCCTTTTTTCTTTTTTCCTCTTTACTTTTACGTTGCGTCAAGGTGTATCGTCATGAATAGGGAGGTGAGGGAAGTGGAGTACACGGTGCATGAGCTGGCGAAACTGGCGGGGATCACGAGTCGGACGCTTCGATATTATGATGAGATTGGCTTGCTGAAGCCGGCGCGATGGAGCGAAGCCGGTTATCGGCTGTACGGGCCGCGCGAAGTCGATCGTTTGCAGCAAATTCTCTTTTATCGTGAACTTGGCGTCGATTTGGAAACGATCAAACAAATCATTCATTCCCCGTCCTTTGATGAATTGAAAGCGCTAAGGGAGCACCGCCAACAGCTGTTGGAAAAAAGACGCCATCTGGATGCGTTGATTGCGAGCGTTGAAAAAACGATTGCCGCTAAAGAAGGAGGAATCATGATGAGCGACAAAGAAAAGTTTGCTGCGTTCAAGGAGCAGCTGATTGAAGAAAACGAACGGAAATATGGAGAAGAAATTCGCCAGAAGTATGGCGATGAACAGGTCGATCGTTCCAACGACAGACTGCGGAAGATGACGAAGGCACAGTTTGATGAAGCGGAACGGCTCAGTCAAGATGTGCTTGAGGCATTGAAAGAAGCGATGCAAGATGGCAACCCGGCCGGAGAGGCGGCGCAACGGGCGGCGGATTTGCACCGCCAGTGGCTTGGCCTCTGGTGGGATCATTATTCCAAGGAAGCGCATGCCGGACTGGCGCGTTTGTATGTCGAGGACGAACGGTTCAAAGCTTACTATGACCAAGTGCATCCGGGAGCGGCTGAGTTTTTCAAAGAAGCGATTTGGATCTATACGGGGATGAAAGACCGTTAGGCAGCAGGCGGCTCGCCCTAAGAATAGGCGGGCCGCTGTTTTTGCTGGTGATGGATGAAGAGGATGGGTTTGCGGTACAATCAAAATGGTGCATAGGGGTCGTTTTAGAACAAAGGCAAGGACTGAACATTGCTATGGAAGTGTCACGCAGAATCCATTAGGCATGGCTGGGCATTCTTGGAGTTGGATCCAATTCTGAAAGGTGTCTGTTAGAAGTAGGAGTCAAGGGAAAAAGAAAGGGATGGTTGGATGGAAACACTGAGACAACGGCTGCGGTCGATCGACCAAAAAGGCTATAAGGCATATAAAGCGATCGAAGGTACGTATCGGTTCCCAACGTTTACGCTTGCAATTGACCATGTGCAAGGCGATCCGTTTGCCGAACCGTCCAAGGTGCGGGTGATCGTGCCGCGGGCGAAAACGGCGCTGGCAGCGGAGTGGACCGATACGAAACCGCGCCGCACTCGCTGTGAGGATTTGCTTTTGCGCCGCGTCCACCGCGAATTGCGGCAATGGCCGCTGCGGGCGCGCGGGTCGGGAAAAAGTGGACTCGTCTTGATTGATGCGCCGGGGCAAAAAGTGCTCGAGCGAACGGCGGTGCAAGTGGCTGACGAGACGATTACGGTTTGTTTATCGGTCGGTTTGCCGGCGAATGGACGGCGCATTTTGGCGAAAGAAGCCGAGGCCATCTTTTTCGAGCAAATTCCATCCGTCATTGAGCGAGCGGTGTACGGCCTTCGGGAAGAAGACATCCGCCCGGCGGTGGAGCTGGCCGATCAGCAGCACGCCATTCGCCGTTATTTGCGCGAGCATGGTTTGGTGGCGTTTGTCAAAAACGGTGCGGTTTTGCCGCGGGAGAGCGGAGTGAGCGACAAGCCGCTGCAACGTGGAGCGGTGCCGTTTCAAAGTCCGCCAGAGCTGGAGATTGCGATCCCCGTTCCGCATCGCGCTGAACCGATCAAAGGCATGGGCATCCGCAAAGGGATTACGCTGATTGTCGGCGGCGGCTACCACGGCAAATCGACGCTGCTTCAGGCGTTAGAGCACGGCGTGTATGACCATATCGCCGGCGACGGGCGGGAGTTTGTCATCACCGACAGCGGGGCGGTGAAAATTCGCGCCGAAGACGGCCGGAGCGTCGCCAGTGTTGACATTTCGCCGCTCATTGGCGCGTTGCCGTACGGCAAAGAGACAACGCAGTTTTCGACGGAAAACGCGAGCGGCAGCACCTCACAGGCCGCGAGCATGATCGAAATGATTGAAGCGGGGGCATCGGCGTTTTTGATTGACGAAGATACAAGCGCAACGAACTTGCTCATCCGCGATGGACGCATGCAGGCGCTCGTGGCGAAAGAAGCCGAACCAATCACGCCGTATATCGACAAGGCGCGTCAACTATTTCGCGATTACGGCATTTCGACGGTTCTTGTCGTCGGCGGGTTGGGGGATTACTTGGATATCGCTGATTGCGTGATCAAAATGGAGCAGTACGTCCCGTTTGATGTGACCGGGGAGGCGAAGCGGATCGCTGCAGAGATGCCGTCGGGACGGAAAGCGGAAGGCGGAGAGTCGTTCGGCCGCATTCGCGAGCGCATTCCCCTGCCCGAAAGTTTGAACAGCCAAAAAGGAAAAAAAGCAAAAGCCGTCGCGCGCGGACGGCACGTTATTCAGTACGGGCAAACCGATCTATTGCTTTATGCGCTTGAGCAGCTGGTCGATGACAGCCAGACTCGGGCGATTGCCGCGGCGCTGCTGTATATGGAACGAAAAGGATGGCTCGACGGGAAGAAAACCATCCGCCAACTACTTGATGCGATCGAAGAACAATGGGACCGTCAAGGGCTAGGCTCAGTTTCGTTCCGAAAAGGGAATCCGGGTGAACTCGCTCGCCCGCGCCGCTTCGAGCTGGCGGCGGCGCTGAACCGGCTGCGGTCGCTCCGGTGTATCCAGCAGTAGCCAGCTTGGAAAGGAGAAAGCCGGTTTGCTTTTTCTTGGCGACGTTTCCGTGCAGGTTGGATTACGGGGTTATTGGGGAGGAGGAATGGCTTGGTTTTTGTTTTTCCCAGCTGCAACAAAAAATAGGGCCGCAGGATGTGAGGCAAGGGCGTTTGTTTTCCCTGCTGGCCAACGGAACAACGGACGCTCTTGTTTCAACAGGGGCGGCCGTGTGCCGGTATCGACCCAGGCGCGATCGGTGCGGGGCCGCTGCTCTTGTTCCAATAGACGATGCCTCATGCCTCAGGCAAAACGCGAATGAATCCGCTTTCTGTCGGCGCCTTGCCCATTTTGCTCTAGCGCTATCCACCAATTACGGCTATAATAATGTTTATCAGTGCAACGTGGCGGATGGCGGCGGGAAGCCGCGGGTTGGTTAGGGGGATCAGGGCATGAACAAGTCAAAAGGTTGGATGGAATCGGAAATCAGCAAAGCGTTGACGAAATGGGAAAAAGATTTTCTCGGCCGCGGCTCGGTGTCGGTGAAAACCGATATTTTGCGTGATATGATTATCGTTTCCCTGCATGGCATCTTGACACCTGCTGAGTACGCTCTTTGTGAATCGAAGGAAGGGATGCTGGCGGTGAAACGGTCGCGGACGAGTTTGGTGGAATCGGGCGTCGATGATTTGAAGAAGATGATTTTGGAAATCACGGGTGAAAAAGTAAAAAGCTTTCATACCGATTTAAGCACCCGAACGGGTGAGCGGATTATTGTCTTTAAGCTGTTCAACGATTTGGAGAAACAGTTGACAAAATAAATTTTTCCATGACAAATCAACAAAGTTATTGTATAATTGAAACAACTTTTGTATAGTAAGTATAGAATAAAATAGTGGACGATGCTGTCGGGAGCCCTTCAAAAAACCTACGTGGGCTTAGGTTCGTTGAAGGGAAACCGACCGTCGCCTGCCGCGCGACAACGAACGGGAGATCTTCAAACAATCGAGCGATGATTGGTTGAAGGTAAACCGGCTATGGGCAATCGATAGGCAATGGAACGGCCTTTTTCGGCCGTTTTGCCTGATTGACATAGCCGGTTTTTTCTTTTTTCTCTCGAACGATGTGCAAGCAGATGAGGGGAGGAGATGGCAATGGGGAACGAATGGTTCGCATGGGGATGGCTGGCGGCGATTGCGGTCGTTTTCCTAAGTGCGATCGTGTGGCTGTTTCCGCGCGTGTCGGAACGATATGTGCATGTGCACGTTTGGCTGTTGCTGTTGCCGGGGGCGGCAGCGCTATTCGGATGGATCGGCGCCGGCGGCGCGGTCGACATCGGCCCATGGCGGTTTGATGCGACGAGCTGGCTGTCCGCCGTTTATATTTCGCTTCTCAGCTGGGCGATTCAACGGTTTGCGGTTCGCTATTTGCACGGCGACCGCCGCTATCGGCTGTATTTCTCGCTCTTGACATGGACGTCATTTGCCGCTTCGCTCACGTGGGCGGCCGGCGACTTGCGGTTGATCGCAGTGTGCTGGGGGCTGCCGCTTGTGGGGCTTGTGGCGTTGACCGCGTTGAAAAAAGAATGGGAGCCGGCTCAGTTCGTTGCCTGGCAGATGGGCATGCTGTTTTTGGCAAGTTGGATTGCTGTGGCCCTCACCGCTGTTTGGCTTGGGGCGAGAGTCGGTGAATGGACGCTCGTCTCGGCGTTGTCGGCGGAACGTTTAGCTCGTCTCGCTCTATGGGAAAGGGCGGTGATGAGCGGATTGCTCATGTTGGCTGCCGTCATTCCAGCTGGGCAATGGCCGTTTCATCGCTGGCTGATGGAATCAGCCGTGACGCCGACGCCGGTGTCAGCGGTGATGCATGCCGGTCTTGTCAACGCTGGGGGGCTCTTGCTTTGGCGCTTTTCTCCGCTCTTTAACGAAACGTGGGCGCATGTGGCGCTGTTTCTGATCGCTTTTGCCTCGATTTTGATTGGCACGGGCGTTAGCTTTGTTCATGTTGACTATAAGCGCCAGCTCGTCGGTTCGACGATGGCGCAAATGGGCGTCATGCTTGTGCAATGCGCCCTGGGCGCTTACGGGGCCGCAGTAGTGCATTTAGTGTTGCACGGGTTGTTTAAAGCGACGCTCTTTTTGCAGTCCGGGTCCGTCGTGCCGCGAGTCGGTCGGGCAGGATTACGAAAAACAGGCAGTTCGTGGCCGGGCGGCATCATCCTCGGCGTGCTGTTTGGGTGGGGCTTTTGGCAGGCGGCTCCGCACGAACCGGCCCGGTTGTTGAGCGCGCTTTTGCTTGCGGCCTCGGCAACGGTTGCCTGGGGACGGCTTACGGATTTTCGCGAAGGCCGTTGGCTGGGCTTTGCGGTTGTCGTTGCTTTGGCGTTGGCGTCCGAAACGGTGCGCCATCAATTTATGGCGCTGCTTCATAACGGGATGCCGTCCGCGTTTCTGCCGCCCGCTTCGTTCGAATGGCTTGTCTGCGCTCTGTTTGTTGCCGCGGCGCTGGTTGCTGTATGGATCGCGAACCGGCGCAGTTCCATGCTTGCCATTCAGCTGTACATGTGGCTTGTTCACCTTGGTGAACCGCGTCCGGCGGCGACCGAAGCACACCCGCGTTATTTGGCGTCCTATCTAAAGGAGGGGATGGCTCATGAGTAGAAGCGTCATATCACTTGAACGGTCAACGGAGGCAAAAAAAGCAGCCGCTTGTCCGCTCGAGGCGATCGTCAGCGAAGCGGCGAAGGTGATCGCTCCGCTTTGGCCGATTTCCGCGTTTATCGCCCGCCATCCGTGGATGGGGATGGAAAACAAGTCGTTTGTCGACGCGGCTGACCGACTGCAAGAAGCTTACGGCATCGACTTGTATCCGCCAATGGCCGTTTTTCATGCGGCGCTATCCAAAGGGGAGATTGACGTTTCCTTCATCGAGCGGCGTCTGCAACGATGGTTGGATGACGAGCCGCTTCCTGCGCCGCGCCATGAAGCGGAACGGCTATGCCGCGCCCTCCTTTGGAACGATGCGGTGCCCGAAGAAGCGCTTCAGATGCCGAAACTGATCGAGTTGGCCGCCGCTATGCCGCTGCGCTCTGTTTCCATCCGCACGCGGTCTGTGCGCCTTGGTTTGGAAAAGCGGTTGGATCAACAAATGATCAAATGGTGCAAGCTGTTTTACGATCGGGGAGAGGCGGTGTGGGCGCTGCCGCATCGTGAACACGGCTTTTACGGGTCTTGGCGTCGTTTGGCGCCTCTTGATCCGTCCTTGTCCAAGGAGGAGCGGAAACGGCTTTTCGATTGGCCTCACCATCCAGAGGAGGCGCTGCAACGGGCGCTTGAGCAGCTTGGGGTGCAGGATGAGGAAGCCGTGGCCTATTTAGAAGCGCATTTATTAGCTCTGCCCGGCTGGGCGGGGATGATGGTCTGGCAATCGCGCCGTGCAGGTGACGAAATCGGCGGGCTGATCAACTACTTGGCCGTTCGTTTGTCGCTGGAGTGGGTGTTCACAGCGCCCCATCTGCCGCTGAAGGAGGAAGAAAACGAAGACGATCGTGCGGTTGGGCCGCTGTTGGCCGCCTGGATCCACTGGGGCGGCATGACGCTGGACGACTGGCGGCGCCTTCCGCTCGAAGACCGCCAAGCTCGTCTGGTGTTCGCCGATCGGTTCTGGCGAATTGGCCGCCGCCATCTTTGGCTTGAGGCGTGGGAAGATACGTATGAAGCGAAGCTGAAAGAAGCGGTTCTCACCCGTCAACCTGAGGAGCCAAAAGAGCAGGCGGCAGCGCAGCTATTGTTTTGCATTGATGTGCGCTCCGAGCCGTTCCGCCGTCATGTAGAGGCGGTCGGCCCGTTTGAAACGTACGGTTGCGCTGGCTTTTTCGGCTTGCCGATCCAAACGCGCGTGCTTGACGGCGATGACGCCCATCCGTCTTGCCCGGCGATCGTCGCGCCGCGGCATGAAATCAACGAAACCGCTTCTCCCGAAACGGCGGCGCCGTACCGCCGGCGGCGCGATCTGTTCCGCTTTGTCGGCCGGACGTTTAAAAAAATCAAGCAGCATCTGCTGGCTGGTTTGCTGCTTCCGGAAATGAGCGGCCCTTGGCTTGGTTTGCATACGATCGCCCGCAGCGCAGCGCCGGCTTGGGCTGGGCAAGTCATTCATCAGGCGGAAATGTCGGCGCAACAAAAACCGAAGACGACGCTGTCGCTTGATTGCCAAGGGCATGACGAAACGACTGGGCTGCCGATCGGGTTGACAAAAGAAGAGCAAGTGCAATACGTAAAACAGCTTCTCGTGAACATCGGCCTGACGTCTTCATTTGCCCCGCTTGTCGTCGTCTGCGGCCATGAGAGCGAGACGACAAATAACCCGTATGCGTCCGCGCTCGATTGCGGGGCGTGCGGCGGCGCGGCTGGGGCGTTCAACGCCCGCGTATTCGCCGCGTTGGCCAACTTGCCGCACGTGCGGGATGGATTGGCGAAAGAGGGAATCGTCATCCCGGATGAGACAGTGTTCGTCGCCGCTGAACATATCACGACCGTTGACGAGTTGCGTTGGGTGGAAGTGCCGCCGTTGTCCGAAGCGGCTGAGGCGGCGTTTCGACAGCTGAAACAGGCGCTTGCCGGCGTCAGCCGCCAAGCCAATGCTGAGCGGATGGCGAAGCTGCCGCATGTCGGCGCCATGCCGCGCGATCCGGTTGCCGAAGCCCGACGCCGCGCCGTCGACTGGAGTGAAATTCGTCCGGAGTGGGGATTGGCGGGGAACGCCGCTTTCCTGATTGGGCGGCGGGCGTTGACAAAGGGCGTTCATTTAGACGGCCGGGTGTTTTTGCACAGCTACGATTGGCGCGAAGATCCGACCGGTGAGGCGCTGGCCGGCATCATCGCTGGGCCGGCCACGGTTGGGCAGTGGATCAACTTGCAATATTATGCTTCGACAGTGGCACCGAATTACTATGGAAGCGGCGACAAAACGACCCAGACGGTGACCGGCGGCATCGGCGTCATGCAAGGGAACGGAAGCGACTTGCTAGCCGGCTTGCCGTGGCAGTCCGTCGCCGCATCTGACCGTGAGTGGTTCCACTCTCCGCTTCGGTTGCTCGTCATCATTGAAGCGCCGTTTTCCTATATCGAGCGGTTGCTCGATGAAAACAGCGAATTTCGGCGCAAAGTCCAAAACGGCTGGCTCCGTCTCGCCTCGATTGACCCAGACAGCGGGGCGTGGGTGAACTGGGAGGCAGGCCGTCTTGCGTCGGTACAGCAGCGCTAAAAAGCAACGATATGCCGCTTGCCGGGTTTGTCTGGCCGGCGGCTTTTTTTCGTTGACTGCCAAATGAGGCAGGGAAAATGGATGCACGCCGCGAAATAAGATAGCAGCTGGTATAACAGCAACAGGAAAGACGAGGAAAGAGGGAAAGCGGATGAAAACGCAGTTTATCGCCGGTCATGCGCGGCTGCCGGCCGGAATGGCGGCGAAAAGCCTTTACGATACGCTGACGATCACAGCGGAAATTGATAAAAAATACGGGGTGATCGTGGAGGCATCATGCACACTGGCTACTGAACATGGGCGCGATTACGTGGCCCGCCTGCTTCGCGGCCATTCGCTGCGCGATGGCATCGACGGTCTGCTCGCCGAGCTTGACGAAGGGTATTTAGGGAAAGCCCATTCTGCTCTGTGCGCGGCGCTAAAAGATTTGTACAAACAATATTGCAAAATGGAGGAGAAAGAGCCATAAGCCGCTGCCCCTCATCGGTTGATGGGGGGCAGCGGCGTTTTGGTGCGGGTCAGCGGCTTGGCCGCCCATGATTTCGTTGGTGATTCAGTTTTCAGCCGGCCGCCATGCCGGCAGCGTTTTGCGCAGCGGTTTGTCTTGGCGGTAACCGAGCACATATTCGGCCTGCATGATCGTATGAATTTCCCGTGTTCCTTCGTAAATGACCGGCGCTTTCGAGTTGCGCAAGTAGCGCTCGACCGGGTATTCGTTCGAATAGCCGTAGGCGCCATGGATTTGCACGGCATCGTCGGCCGCCTGGTTCGCGTAGTCGCAGGCGATCCATTTGGCGAGCGATGTTTCTCTCGTGCAACGCCGGCCTTCGTTTTTGAGAAAGCCGACTTTGTAAACGAGCAGGCGGCTGATTTGCAAACCAGCTTCCATGCGGGCGATCATTTGCTGGACGAGCTGATGGCGGCCGATTTCTTTGCCGAATGTTTTTCGTTCGTGGCAGTATTTCACGCTCGCCTCAAGACATGCCATAATGAGGCCGACCGCGCCGGCGGCGACGGTGAAGCGGCCGTTGTCAAGCGCTGACATGGCGATTTTGAATCCTTCGCCTTCTTCCCCGAGCAAGTTTTCTTTCGGGACGCGGACGTTGTCAAAAAACAGCTCGCCCGTATTGCCAGAGCGGATGCCAAGTTTCCCTTTAATCGGGCGCGACGAAAAGCCGGGCATCGTCCGTTCGACGATAAAGGCGGAAATGCCGCGGTGCTTTTTCGATTTGTCCGTATAGGCGAATACGAGAAAATGGTCAGCGATGTCAGCGAGGGAAATCCATGTTTTTTGTCCGTTTAAAATGTAGTCATCTCCGTCGCGGACGGCTGTCGTCTGGATGGAAGCGACGTCTGAGCCGGCATTCGGTTCGGTCAGGCCGAATGCGCCGATTTTTTCCCCGCGCGCTTGTGGGACGAGATATTTTTGCTTTTGTTCTTCAGTTCCCCACTGAAGGAGCGTCAAACTGTTCAGCCCGGTGTGAACCGATACGGCGGTGCGAAACGCCGTATCGCCGCGTTCGAGCTCTTCGCAGACGATGGCAAGCGAGTTGTAATCCATGCCCATGCCGCCATATTTTTCGGGAATGCAGATGCCCATTAAATTGAGCTCAGCGAGCCGCTTGAAAATGTTGCGGTCAAATTCGCCGCGCTCATCCCATTCTTTGATATAAGGCATAATTTCTTTATCGACGAATTTGCGCACCGTTTGCCGCAGCATTTCTTGTTCGGGTGTAAAGTCGAAGTTCATCATCGTTTCCATCCCCCTATGCAACTGTTTGTTTTTCATGGTTTTCGTGTCAACGTTCGTTTCCCTTGTTTCAGCGGGCGCTGAAGCGGTTGAGGAGAACAACGGTTTATTCATTGGTTTTTGTCGTACGGACCGTTTTCAGCGGCCGGTTTGCCTTGCCATCCAGCTTCGACCTCGCGGTTATGCTCGCCGGCCAGCGGGGGCGGCAGCCGATAAGACACCGGCGTGTCAGACAGTTTCAGTGGGCTGGCGACAAGCGTTAACGGACCGACGATTGGATGGTGCACCGTGACTGTCATCTTGCGCGCCGCCGTTTGCGGATGGCGGAACAGTTCATCGAGCGTCTGCACCGGTCCGCATGGAATGCCTTTCTCGGCGAGAAGGCGCTGCCACTCGGCCCGCGTCCGCCGCTTGATTTCCTCGTTCAGCCGCCGGTTTAGCTCTTCGCGATGGGCGACTCGGCCGGGATTGGTTTGAAAGCGCGGATCGGTTCCAAGCGAGTGATCGGACAACAACGAGCAAAGCGCTTGAAATTGTCGGTCATTGCCGACGGCGATGACGATCGGACCGTCGCTTGCCATGTACGTTGAGTATGGCACGATGTTCGGGTGTTCATTGCCGAGCGGCTTCGGGACGTCGCCGGATAACAAATAATTGGCGGCGACATTGACAAGCGCACTCACGGCGCAGTCAAACAGTGCGAGATCAATTTTTTGCCCGCGCCCCGTTTTCTCGCGGGCCAAAAGCGCCGCTTCGATCGCGATGGCGGCATACAGGCCGGTGAACACATCCGTGACGGCGACGCCGACTTTGAGCGGGCCGGTGTCCGCAGTGCCGTTAATGCTCATCCAGCCGCTCATTGCCTGAATGATATAGTCGTAGCCGGCTAATGGAGCGAGTGGTCCTGTCTCGCCAAACCCGGTGATGGAGCAGTAGATGAGACGTGGGTTGAGGCGTGACAACGATTCATAGCCAAGTTCCCACTGTTCCATCGTTCCGGTCTTAAAATTGTGAATGAGGACATCAGCTGTTTCGGCGAGGCGGCGAATCGTCTCTTGTCCTTCTGCCGATTTTAAATTGACGGTGATGCTTCGTTTGTTTCGATTGACGGCGGTATAGTAAGCGCTCATGCCGTTTTGGAACGGCGGCCCCCAAAACCGGGTGTCATCCGACCCCCCGGGCGCTTCGACTTTGATGACATCAGCGCCTAAATCGCCTAAAATCATCGTCGCATACGGACCAGCCAACACGCGCGACAAGTCGAGCACGCGCACGCCATCGAGCGCTCCTGGCATCGATTTCCCTCCTTTCTGTTTACATGCAAAAAGCCGGTTCCTATACAGCGTGCAAGATAGGAACCGGCTTGAACGGACTGAGAAGGCATTCCGGCGCGGAGATGCCGTCAGGCCGTACAGTTCTTTTTGTGGTCGATGCATAAAAGCTGCCAACGCTGCCTGTCAGGCAACGGGGCTATCGGACAGATGGCAGGGGCCGTCCGGTCTGCACAAGCGGCCAAGCTGGCAGGAGACGGCTTATACGTTTATTATAGTGATTTGTTTGATAATTGTAAATAGTCGAACAAGAAATTCGCCAGCGAAAGCCGGCTGGCGAGGAGAAGATGCACGTAGCCGCGTGAATAGCTCTTCGATACAAATGAATGAAAAGAAATCGATCGCGCGGTCGGACAATTTGGCATGAAAAGAGCGCAACATTCACCTAAATTTCTATATAATTGTAGAGAAAGGGGAATCGATGACGCAAAAAAGGAAGTGATGGTGCGTGTTCCATGTGTTAGTGACGACAGACGCCAATTATCTTCCGCCGCTGAGAGTCTTGATGCATTCGCTGTTTTGCAACAACCGGCGCCCGTTTACGTTTTACTTGCTTTACTCGCGCATTGCCGAGGAAGAGATTCAGGCGCTTGGCGAGTTTGTTCGCCGGCAGGGGCATGAGCTCGTGCCGATTTACGTTGATCCGCAACTGTTTCATGATGCGCCTGTTTTCCGCCACTATACGGTGGAGATGTATTACCGTCTGGCGGCGCATTTGTTTTTGCCGCCAGACGTCGACCGTGTCTTGTACCTTGATCCGGATATTGTGGCGATCAACCCGATGGATGAGCTGTATGACATGGATTTCGAAGGGAACTTGTTCATTGCGGCTGAGCATACCCATTCGACGAAGGTGGCAAACTTGTTCAACAAGTTGCGGTTAAAAACGCCGAACGCGAAAGGGTATTTCAACACGGGTGTGATGATGATGAACATTGCGATGATGCGCGAACACGTTCGGCTTGCGGACATTTACCAGTTCATTCGCGACAACCGGTTCAAGCTTGTTCTTCCTGACCAAGACGTGTTAAATGGGTTGTACTGGGACAAAATTAAACCGGTCGACTGCTACCGCTACAACTACGACGCGCGCTATTATGACTTTTTGCAGCTTTTGCCCAACCCGAAACACGATTTAGCTTGGATTGAGGAAAACACCGTTTTTATCCATTATTGCGGCAAGGAAAAACCGTGGAAAGACAATTACAAAGGGGAGTTGGGGCGGTTTTACAAACGGTACAGCCAAGTGTTGGAGCTCGAGGGCGAGGCGACGGTGTAGCGCGGCTTGAGAGACGCGTTTCACAAAGAAAGTCTCTCACTCCAAGCAAAGCGAAGTGGAAGCGGTTCACAGGAAAAAGGCGCCCCATCAAAGCGGGCGCCATGTTCGATTACTGTTTGCGCTCTTGCCGGCGGATGCCAGCAGCGGCCGCGCGCGCCTGCGCCTCGAGGTCTTCATGGTCGGCAAATTCCGCCGAATATTCGACGTCAATGCCGTCAGATTTCAATTGTTTGGGAACCTGCGGCAAAGTTGCCTTGTTTTTGTCGCGCGTCCGTTGTCCGCGAGATCGGCCCATCGTCCATGCCCCCTATAAAGAAGTGTGAATCGTACGATTCATTCATTAGCATGGCATGGACGGCGCCGCCATATAAATAGCAATCATTTCTAATGGCGCGCTTTTTTGGCAGTGTAACCGCCCGCTTGGTCCGCCATTTTAAAATCGCGGGCATAGCTTACTTCTTGGGCGCTTGTCAACGTATGCTTCACTTTTTCACGTTTTCGTTTTTCCGCCATCGCTCGTTCCCTCGCTTTGCATCAATATTCCTTTAGTTCCATTTTGCGCAAAACCAGCCGTTTTTATGCGTAAAAAAGAGGATGTCCGTTTGGACAGCCTCTTTTTGCATCAGATGCGCTCTTGCGCGGCTTATGCCTCTTTGCGCTGTTCTTCATTGTGGGCAAAGGAAGGATGGCGCATTGTATAGAGCGTGTAGTTGTCTTTTGTAATTTCGTACAAATTGTATACATCCGCGCCGATTTGCTCGAGCAGCGCCCGCCGCGTTTCATTGGCCGGCGTGACGTACGGCAGTTTTTCCGCCGCTTTGATCGAGCGCACATTGACTTTGCGGATGCGCAAAAACACCGTTTCGATGGAAAGCTCATAAAACAGTTCGTGGAAAAACGCTTCCTTGGCGCGCTGATTGTAGCCGCGCCCGTGGTACGGTTTGCCAAGCCACGTTCCTAAAAAGCCGGCGCCGTCTTGAATGTCAAAGAGGCTGATCGTGCCGATCGGGTTTCCCCATTCGTCCAAAATCGTGCGCGAAATGAGCTCGCCTCGTTCTTCCGCCTCGATGAGCTGTTTCGTCATGAACAAAAACTCCTCATACGAGCCGGCTTTTTGGCGCACAAAAGGGAAGACATCCGGGTGCACCATCAGCTCGTACAGCGCATGACAGTCTTGCAGCTCGCGTTTTTTCAACATGGCCAATCCCTCCTTTGGATGCCGAGGGCAGCCTCCCAGCGGGAACCCACCCTCGAAATTTTTTTATTAAAACTTCATTAAAAAAATTTCGGGGTGGGAATCGAACCCACTAGGACCAGCGCGAGCGCTGGTGACGCACCATTTGCCTTCCCCTTGTTCCTGTCCGTATGCGATTATGACGACAACTAGCCTAAGGTCTCCTTTATCATACACGATCGGAAGAAAAAAGGGAATTGTTTTTTTGTTAATTTTTTTTGGATATTTTTTGTCGGTCATGGGGCAAAAGCAAATCGGTGAGACAGCCTTCCAACGTTGGAAACGAAAAGCGGAAGCCGTCTTGCAATAGCTTCTCTGGAATGACGCGTTGCCCTTCGGTGACAAGCATGCTCATTTCGCCAAGGAGAAGGCGAAGCGCCCAAGCGGGAACCGGAAGCCAATGCGGGCGGTGAAGAAGCCGGGCGGCGGTCAGTCCAAATTCTTCCATTTGTACTGGATGGGGCGCGGTGAAATTGATGGGGCCGGACAATTCCTCGTGTTCGATGATGTACGAGACCGCGCGCACGACGTCTTCAAGATGAATCCACGACAGCCATTGCCGTCCGCTGCCGATTGGGCCGCCGACAAACAGCAGATACGGCTTGATCATCATCGGCAAGGCGCCGCCATGTCGGGCAAACACGACGCCAAAGCGAGCGTAGACGGTGCGGATGCCAAGCTGCTCAATCGGACGGGCCGATGCTTCCCATGCTTGGACGGTCTGGGCTAGAAAGTCGCCGCCGTAATCGGTCGTTTGCTCGGTAAATGTTGCGGAGTCCGAAGTGCCGTAAATGCCGATGGCGCTGGCGTTGATAAACAACGACGGGGGGCGGGACAGTGAATCGATGCAGCGGCCCATCGCTTCGGTGGCGCGAAGGCGGCTGTCAAGGATGATCTCTTTTTGCTTCGCCGTCCAACGTTTTCGATTGAGCGGCTCCCCGGCTAAATTAATGGCGACATCGACAGCTTCAGGCTTTCGGTGGTTGTCGAAGGAAAGGTAATGAATGTTGCCTTCGGAAGGTTTGGGAGAGCGGGTGAAAATGTAGATCTCATGTCCTTGTTTGGAAAAATGGCGGGCGAGCGCCTGGCCGATCAGCCCAGTGCCGCCGTTGATGGCGATGCGCATCTTGATTCCCCTTCCATTGGTTTATTTTATGACTTCGCTTTTGGTGTCAGAAGTTCCTGCTTATGATACGATAAAAGATAAGGGGGACAAACAATGGGAACGATTGCCGACATTGCCGCAACCGAACAAAATGCTGAACGATTTTGGATTGTCGTGCACCGTGACGGCGCACCGTCGTTGAGATTGACAGTTGATCAAGATGTATTGCTTCAATTCCGCTTGAAAAAAGGGATGGAGATCAGCGACGACCTGCTTCAACATATTGTGTATGCCGATGAGGTGAAAAAGGCGTATCAACAGGCGCTTTACTTTTTGGCGCACCGGATGCGTTCGGAGCATGAGGTCGCCGCACACTTGCGAAAAAAAGGCGCTCCGGATTCGGTGATTGATGAAGTGCTCAAAAAACTTCGCGCCGAGCGGTATGTCGATGACGAGGCGTTTGCCGCCGCTTATGTGCGCACGCAAAAAAAGACGGCGGCGAAAGGGCCGCTTCTTGTGCGCGCCGAACTGGAACGGCTCGGCGTTCCCGACCGCTTGATCGAGCAGAGTTTGGCGGAGTATACGTTGGATGAACAGATGGCCATCGCCCGCTCGCTTTACGAAAAAGCGAAAAAACAGCGCCGGGATGAATCGGCTCGCGCGTTTTTGGAACGGGTGCGGCAGCAGCTGATGCGCAAAGGATTTCCGCATGAGGTGATTGCCGCCGTTTTGGCGGATGGCGGCACTCATACTGAACAAGAAGAACGGGAGGCGCTCAGTGTTCAGGCGGAGAAAGCGCACCGCCGTTATGCGCACCACCCGCGGCCGCTTTATGAGCAAAAGATGCGCCAAGCCCTGTACCGAAAAGGATTCGCACTTGACTTGATCAATGAATGGCTGCGCATGCACGGTAATGACGAGTGATCTCGAATGAAAGGATTTGAAAAAATGGGATATATTATCAGTTTTGTTGTTAAATGTTGATCACAAAATCGTTCCAGTTCCATAAATCAAGAGATGTTCTGAGCCTTTTGCCGAGTTCCATGTGGATGAAAACGATCCATCGGGAATGCTCAAAAAGGAGGCTTGCCTATGATCAAAGGAGAACAAAAACGGTACAGCGAAATGACGAAAGAAGAACTGCAACAAGAAATCGCCATGTTGACGGAAAAGGCACGCAAGGCGGAGCAGATGGGGATGGTGAACGAATACGCCGTCTACGAGCGGAAAATCGCCATGGCGAAGGCGTATATGCTTAATCCAGCTGATTTTCATCCTGGGGAGATTTATGAAATTGAAGGGGCGCCTGGAGAGTATTTTAAAGTGCGCTATTTAAAAGGAGTGTTTGCCTGGGGATGGCGGTTGAAAGGAAACGGAGAGGAGGAGGCGCTGCCGATTTCACTGCTTCGTAAACCGAATTTGCCTCAATCATGACGGGCGGGACAAGTTCACAGTCGGACGGAAAGCGAGCCTAAAAACCTAGGGAGGGTGTCTCCCTAGGTTGTTCCGCTACGACTGCTTGCGCGTCTGCCGCTCTAAAATGATGAGGTCAAGCGTTTGCTGCGTTTCGCCGTTCACTTGCGAGTGGGCGTGTTTTGGATTGGCCCACGGCTGCTGAAACGGGTTCGAATAAAAGTTGTCATAAAATTTTTTGTGCCGATGGTGACCCATGATTGTTCACCTCGCTGCGGAATGTGCCGGGGGAGTGCGGCGAACGATGCCGCGCTCCCCCTTCATGTTAAAAGAAATCGCTTCGTTCGCCGGAGGCGCGCATCCGTTCTTGCGGGTGGGTGTTGGTCGTGCCGTCGGCCCGCTTCGAGGCGTACTCGGCCTTGGCGCGCGGTTCGCCTTCGAGCTTGTTGTTGTTTTGGTTCGGGAAGTTGTGCGCTTTGTTCCGCACGGCACATTCCCTCCTTAACGGCGTGCTCGTGTTGGATGGCCAACACGTATTTTTATTATGGGACACCCTGTAGCGCTTATGTGTGGCAATGATTGGGGCGGAGCCCATCAGCCGTTTGGAGCAAGTTCGAGCTTTTTGCGCAGTTTGCCTTCGCTGAAAATCCAGCCGGTGTATGAGCTGACAATATTGAGATCGCGGTCGAGCTGGACGACAGCGACAAACGGGTAATACCCTTTGCTTCGATAGCGTAAATCAGTAAAGCGCACTTCGTAGTAATCATCGTATTCGTTCATTTCCCAACGGTAAACCGGGGAAAAAGATAAGAAAGCGGCGATATTTTCGTCGCGTTTGGCGGCGTTCATCACCGGATGGTCGGGAAGCGCACGCTTTTGGAAGCGGTCAAGGATGATGAGCTCGCCGCGTTTGACGCGGGCGACGTAAAATTTGTCGCAGGTTGAAATGGCTAAATGCCATTCGCGCGGCCGCCATGTCGGTACGGTGATGATCTCGGTCACCCCGGCGATCGAGGCGTGCACGAGCCGTTTGATGTTGGCCTGCTGGCGGAAGCGAAGCCCATAATACGCAGCGATAAGCACGTAGACGACAAGAAACGTATAACCGGGATGGGCGCCGAGAAACAAGCCGCCGACGCCGACCAAATGAAGCCCAAAAATGACCGGATCAAACGTATGAATCACGCCAAGGGCGATCCATTTTTTTGTAAACGGACGCAACGCCTGGGTTCCGTAAGAGTTAAAAATGTCAACAAATACGTGCAAGGCGACGGCAACAAACGTCCAAAGCCAAACGCGAAGCCAATCCGTTTTCGGATAGATGGCAGCCATCACGCTGACGATGAGCAACGGCCAAAGAACGACGGCGGGAATCGAATGGGTGATGCCGCGATGGTTGCGAATATATTGGGCGTTGTTGCGCAATTTGAAAATCGTGTCGATATCCGGCGCTTGCGAGCCAGCGAGCGCGCCGATCAACACAGCGTGGGATAAGAGCGGATCATGGGCGATCGCAGGGTCAAGTGAAGCAAGACTGCCGAGCGCCACCCCCATCAAAACATGTGTGCCTGTATCCAACGTGAAGGCGCCTCCTTCTTGCAGCATCGTTGCATGTTCGGATGGAAACTGTCTGTTGTCTCTCGGCCGGAGCACATCTTTCTTTTTCATGCAACTATTAGTATGCCCCACCTTGTGTTCAGCCAATAACCGTTTGAGGCATTGGCCGAAAGGAGGCGAGAGACAAACAAGGTTATGGCTAGTGTATCATAGAGCGACAATCGTTGGCGAGAGGCGGAACGACCAATTTCACAACGATTCAAAAAAGGAAACGATTGATAGACAGTGGAGTGAGAAAAAGAAACAGGAAGCAAGCCGTTCGTCAGACGAAAAGGGAAGCGCTTCAACCAAAAACGAAAAGCGCCCCGCATGAGGCGGGACGTTTTGTTGATCATCTCGGACCGAGAAGCTCCCCACTTCAACGTCTATATAGGTGTAAGTGGGGAGCATTCCATGCTGATGGAAGATCGGTTCACCATCCGTTCTTTTGGCGGCTCATTGGTCAACTGTCCTTTTCTCTGCAAGCCGATCGATTAGCCGTCATTTCTGAACCGTTTGCCGATCGCTTTGAGAGCGGACAGGAAAAAGCGGATCGCGCGGTTGATGTCCGGGTCATTGAGCGCTTTAAGCAAATCAAACAACCCGATTTTTTTTGTTTCGGCGGAGTTTTGTTCGTACGCCTCCAGCGCGCCGGCGGCGATGTGCTCAAGCAGTTTCGCCGTTTTCTCCGGATCAAGTGAAGCAACAAGGCCAGCTATGGCGAACGCATGGTTGATCATCGTTGTCACCGGTTTTTGGTTGAGCTGGCCGACGACGATTTTCGCCACGTCTTCCCGCGCTTTTAACAAGGCGTTGGCCGCTTCGAGCAGGCCGCTTTCATGGAGCTGCTCGATGAACGCCAAGAGCTCGCGAACTGCCTCTTCACTGTCGCCGACAGCGGCTTTTAGCTTGGCCAGCGCTTCAGTTCGTTTTTCTTCCTCCGTCATTTGGCGCTTTTGAATGGTGGTAATCGGCTTAGCCACCGATCGTCACCCCCTTGTTTTCCTCGGTGAGCGGCACGTAGTCGCTTCGCCGCCACTTCCGCTCCACCTCGACGCCGTTTTGCGGATGCCGCTTTTTAAAGCGCGGATTTGTGCACGGCAGCGGCGTCTTGCCGGACCGTTCAATGACTTCCATGCGCACTCGGGCTTGTTTGTAAGCCGGCGTGTTCGTGCGATGGTCGGTTTGCGGGCCGGTCAGCATGTTAATGGCGCTCTCATTGGCTGTGGAGTGCATCGGCAAGAACAGTTCATTGCCTCTGACTCGATCGGTGACGAGCACGCGCACTTTGACGCGGCCGTACGGCGAGATGAGCCGAACGAGCGCCCCATCTTCAATGCCGCGTTCTTTGGCGAGTTCAGGGGATACTTCGACAAACACTTCTGGGAATTTATGCTCGATGCCTTTGGATTTGTACGTCAAGTTTCCTTCATGGAAATGTTCGAGCAATCGGCCGTTGTTCACAAGCAAATCGTACTCTTCCGGATATTGCACCGGTTCGACCCAATCGGCTAACGCAAAGCGGGCTTTGCCGTCCGGGAAGTTGAACCGCTCTTTGTACAACAGCGGCGTGTCAGCCCCGTCATGGCTGCCCCAGCATAAGCTGTTCCAGCCCTCGAGCCGGTCGTAATGCGCTTGTGAGTACAGTGGGGCGAGGCTGGCGATTTCATCCATGATTTCTTTCGGGCCAGCGTAATTCCAATCGGCGCCAAGCCGCTTCGCGATTTCTTGAATGATCCACCAGTCTGGCTTGGAGTCGCCAAGAGGCTCCAGCGCTTGGTAAAACCGTTGGATGCGGCGCTCGGTATTCGTGAAAGTTCCTTCCTTTTCCAAACTTGGCGCTGCTGGCAAGATGACATCAGCAAATTGCGCTGTTTTTGACAAGAAAATGTCTTGAACGACAACAAAGTCAAGCTTCGCCAACGTCTCTTGCACATGGTTGGCGTTGCAGTCGACGAGCGCCATATCTTCGCCGACGATATACATCGCTTTCAGCTCGCCCCGTTCGGCTGCTTCAAGCATTTGAATGTTGTCAAGGCCTGGTTTCGCATCGATGCGGACGCCGTACGCTTGTTCAAACTTCGCTCGTGCCTCATCATCGGTGACATGTTGGTAGCCAGGCAGCCAGGCAGGAAGCGAACCCATATCGCAGGCGCCTTGAACGTTGTTATGGCCGCGCAGCGGGAATGCGCCGGCGCCCGGACGCCCGTAGTTGCCGGTGGCAAGAAGCAAGTTTGAGATCGCCGCTGACGTGTCGCTGCCGCCCGTGTTTTGCGTGACCCCCATGCCCCAGAGGACGCACGTGCCGTCTGCTTCGTGGATCATCTCGGCGATGCGGATGAGATCGGCTTTGGCGATGCCGGTCACTTGTTCAGCATAGTCGAGCGTATATTTTTCGAGCAATTGTTTAAACTCTTCAAAGAAATGGACGCGCTCGCGAATGAATGCTTCATCATGCCAGCCTTGGTCGATGATGTATTTTGTCACCGCCATGAGCCACACTTGGTCGGTTCCTTGTTTCGGGCGGATGAACAAATCGGCGCGCTCCGCCATTTCGTTGCGGCGCAAGTCGGCGACGATCAGTTTTTGCCCGAATAGTTTATGCGCCCGTTTGACGCGGGTAGCGAGCACCGGATGCCCCTCAGCTGGATTGGCACCGATGATGATGACAAGCCCCGCGGTGGCGATGTCGTGAATCGTGCCGGAGTCGCCGCCCATGCCGACCGTGCGGAACAGGCCGTCCGTCGCCGGCGACTGGCAGTAGCGCGAACAGTTGTCGACATTGTTCGTTTCAAATACTTGCCGTGCCAACTTTTGCATTAAATAGTTTTCTTCATTGGAAATTTTCGATGATGAAATAAAGCCGATGGCGTTGCCGCCGTATTGCTGTTTGATCGCGCCGAGTTTTTCCGCGACCAAAGAGAGCGCTTCATCCCATGTCGATTCGACGAAGACGTCGCCTTTGCGGATGAGCGGTTTCGTCAGCCGTTCTTCACTGTTGACGAAATCCCAGCCGAATTTCCCTTTGACGCACGTCGAAATGGCGTTAACTGGTGCTTCGGAAACAGGCTGGATTTTTAAAATTTTCCGCCCTTTCGTCCACACTTCAAACGAACAGCCGACGCCGCAGAACGTGCAAACCGTTTTCGTCTTTTTGATCCGTTGTTCGCGCATGGCGGCCTCGATTTCAGAAATGGCGAAAATACTCGTATAGTTTGGCTCGACTTCCTTGACAAAATCGATCATCGGGTTGAGGACGTCTTTGTCCAAGCCGGTGAGAAAGCCCGCTTCGCCAAGCATCGATTTTTCCATTAACGCGTTGCACGGACAGACGGTGACGCAATGCCCGCAGCTGACGCACGACGATTCGTTGATCGGCACCCCACCGTCCCAAACGACGCGCGGCCGTTCCGCTTCCCAATCGATCGAAAGCGTTTCGTTCACTTGCAAGTTTTGGCAGGCTTCGACGCATTGCCCGCAGGCGATGCATTGATTCGGGTCGTAGCGGTAGAACGGATGCGACATGTCCACCTCGGACGGGTCGACTTTCGGCCGGTACGGATATGTTTGATGTTCAATTTGCATCATTTCCGCCGTGTTGTGCAGCTTGCAGTTGCCGTTGTTGTTGTCGCACACCGTACAGTACAAGAGATGATTTTCCAACAGGCGGTCCATCGCTTCTTTTTGCGCTGCCTTTGCCCGCGGCGAGCCGAGTTCGACGACCATGCCGTCCTCAACCGGCGTCGCACAGGCGCGAAGCAGCGTTCCGTTGACTTCAGCGATGCACGTGTCGCATGTCTGAATGGCGCCAAGCTCCGGCGTATAACAAACTTGCGGATGCGGAAGACCGTGTTCATTGACGACTTCCAAAATCGTCATCCCGGGCTTGGCGCGGTAGGCACGCCCGTTGATGGTTACCGTCACCATTTGCGCTTCCATCGTCGCTCCCCCTTTGTCAAAATAAAAAACTCCACCAGCGACGAGACGAATGCTTCATCGTGGGTGGAGTAGTTCTTTAGCATAACGATACTAAACAACCAATCCAAACTTTTTATATTTAGTAGAAAAATAACAAGGCCGCTTCTTGCCTTATTATTTTTCCACTATGTATACATTTGCTATAGTTTATTATAGTACGGCAAAACGAAGAACACAACGGATGGGCTGGAACTTTTTCTGGTGGCTTTCGGAAAGGGGGAAGAAAAATGTCCAAAAAAGAAGCCGCTTTCAACGATATTGTGCGCAAAGTGCGCAAACAGCTGTTTGGCAAAGGGCCGGAGCGGATTAAAACGTATTTTGTCGACAACTTGGCGATTACGATTTTGCATGGCAATTTGACGCCGACAGAAAAATTTATCGCCCGCACGCCGGAAGGCCGAGAGATGGTGCATGCAGCGAGAACGAAAATGATCCAAGACGTGTACGCCCAACATGTGCCGGACGGCATGGAAGAGCTCATCGGTTCGAAGCTTCTTTATTTGTTCAGCGACATTAAAGTGGAAGAAGATATGGCCGTATCGGTGTTCGTGTTTGAAAAACCGATTGAATTGTGACGATTTTGTGAACAGAAACAATTGTTTTTCGTTACTGTTCGTGGTATGCTTATGAATAGTTAGCACGATGAAAATAGTAGAAGCCTTGCCGGCTAAACGGTTTCGCCGCTTGGCAGGCAGGTTTCGGAAACGGATGTGCGTTGGTTTCGCTGCAGAAGTGCTGGGCGCAAACTACCGCCGCTTTTCGCTGACAGGGGCGAGTTTGTCCTCTTGTCCGGAAGGCGGCGGTTTTATTTTGCATGGAAAGGGGGAATGGCAAGGTGAGCGGGTTTGCGGCGAAATGGCGACCGATTGCGAAATACCGGAACGGGCGCTTTGTTGAGGAAGAGGACGAGATCGCGCTCGAGTTTCCGTTGACCATAACGGTCAATGGCGAGGAGTTTGCGACGATCGTTTGCACGCCGGCGCATCTAGATGAATTGGTAATCGGATTTTTGGCTTCGGAAGGAGCCATTCGGACGTGCAGCGACATCAAAGGGATGACCATTGATGGTGAGCGGGGCTTTGCTTATGTCGAACTCGCCGCAGGCGGACTGCCGGCCAAACAGTTTTATGCCAAGCGGTTCATCGGCTCGTGCTGCGGAAAAAGCCGGCAATTTTATTTTTACAATGACATGAAGACGGCGAAAACGATCGTCGGCGGCATCACGGTGAAGGCGGATGACTGCATTCGCCTCATGAAAGCGCTGCACGAGCGGTCGACGGACTTTGCGGCGACGGGCGGTCTTCACAACGCCGCGCTCGCCACACCGGATGAGATGGTCGTGATTCGTTCTGACATCGGGCGTCACAACGCGCTCGATAAGCTGTATGGCTATTGCCTGCGTCATCAAGTTGCGATGAAAGACAAGCTCATTGTATTCAGCGGCCGCGTTTCATCGGAAGTGCTGTTAAAGGCGGCGAAAATGGGAGTGAGCGTCCTGCTCTCAAAATCGGCGCCGACGACGCTGGCCTTGGATTTGGCGGATGAACTCGGCATAACCGTCGTTGGCTTTTTGCGCGGGCAGGCGTTTAACGTGTATACGCATGAGAGTCGGATCATCATCGGGTAAAAGGGGAGGAGAGGCTGTGAAAAACCGTTGGCTCATTGCGTTATCGGCTGTCGGCATTCATATTTCGATTGGGTCTGTTTATGCGTGGAGCAATTTTACCAATCCATTAAAACAATTGTTTGGATGGTCGGACCAGGAAGTGGCGCTCACGTTCAGCATTGCGATCTTGTTTTTAGGATTGTCGGCTGCGTTCCTTGGCCATTTTGTTGAAAAGCACGGACCGCGGAAATCCGGACTATTGGCCGCCATCTTCTTTGGCCTCGGGGTGACTGGTTCTGGATTAGCTGTTGCTCTCGGTTCCAAGTATCTGCTTTATCTGTTTTATGGCGTTTTAGGTGGGATCGGGCTCGGCGTCGGGTATATTGCGCCAGTGTCAACGCTTGTCAAATGGTTTCCAGACCGGCGCGGGTTGGCTACAGGGCTGGCGATTATGGGATTCGGTTTTGCCGCAGCGATCGCGAGTCCGGTGATGAACAGTTTGATTGCCTCCGTCGGCGTCCAAAATACGTTTTTCATTTTAGGCATTACGTATTTTGTCATTATGACGTTATCTTCTCTTTATTTAGAAAAACCGCCAGAAGGATGGCTGCCGGAAGGATTTCAGGAAAAAGTGAAGGCCGGAAAAGCCAAACCTTCGCTTGATTTGGCGCAGTTGACGGCCAATGAGGCGGTTAAAACAAGACGTTTTTGGTATTTATGGTTCATGTTGTTTATTAACGTGACGTGCGGCATTGCCGTTTTAGCGGTGGCCAAACCGTTGGCGGTGGAAAGCATCGGCATCAGCCAAACGGCCGCGGCGGCATTAGTTGGCGCCATTGGGGTGTTTAACGGGTTAGGGCGCATCGGTTGGGCATCGGCTTCTGATTATATTGGGCGACCGAATACGTATACGACGTTTTTCGTTTTGCAAATCTTGATTTTCTTCCTGTTGCCGAACGTGTCCATCAAATGGCTGTTTGTTGTGATGCTGACGATTGTGTATACGTGCTACGGCGGCGGATTCGCCTGTATCCCGGCGTATATCGGCGATTTGTTCGGCACGAAGCAGCTTGGCGCCATCCATGGTTATATTTTGACCGCTTGGGCCGCGGCTGGTCTCGTCGGACCGATGTTTGCTGCGTATATTAAAGACACGACCGGTTCTTATGAAGGAAGTTTGGCCTTTTTTGGCGGATTGTTTGTCATCGCTTTCATCATCTCGTTGCTCGTGCGCATCGATATTCGCCGATTGCGCGCCCAGCATGAACAAATCGCCTATGTTTCGGCGGCTAAGGAAAGTTGAGAACGATTTCCTTCCGTCTTCCCTCGGCGTGCGGCAAGCCACGCCGGGGGTTTTTTGATATAATAAGGTGGATATGGATCATAGGCATCATGGGGGAAACGTTGAATGACAAGAGAAACAGAGCGATTTCCAGCGCGCGAGTTTCAGCGCGATTTGCTTGACTGGTTCGCCCGCGAGCGCCGCGACCTGCCGTGGCGGAAAGGCCGCGACCCATATAAAGTATGGGTGTCGGAAGTGATGCTGCAGCAAACGCGCGTCGAGACGGTCATTCCGTATTTTGAACAGTTTATCGATCGGTTTCCGACGCTGGAGGCGCTTGCTGACGCTGATGAGGACGAGGTGCTGAAGGCGTGGGAAGGGCTCGGCTATTACTCGCGCGTGCGCAATTTGCACGCGGCGGTGAAAGAAGTGAAAACGCGCTATGGCGGCAAAGTGCCGGACGATCCAGATGAATTTTCTAGGCTGAAAGGAGTCGGACCGTATACGGTCGGGGCGGTGTTGAGCCTCGCTTATGGTGTCCCGGAGCCGGCTGTTGACGGCAACGTAATGCGTGTCTTGTCGCGTCTGTTTCTCGTGACAGACGATATTGCCAAACCGTCGACGAGAAAACGATTTGAACAAATCGTCCGCGAAATTATGGCGTACGAAAACCCGGGAGCGTTTAACGAGGCGCTGATTGAGCTTGGCGCTCTTGTTTGCACACCGCGCCGCCCGTCGTGCCTTCTTTGTCCGGTGCAAGTCTACTGCCAAGCGTTCGCCGAAGGGGTGGCGGAAGAGCTGCCGGTGAAAACGAAAAAAACAGCGGTCAAACAAGTGCCGCTCGCAGTAGCGGTGCTGGCCGATGATGAAGGCCGCGTTCTCATTCGCAAGCGCGACAACACCGGTTTGCTTGCGAATTTATGGGAGTTCCCCAGCTGCGAAACGGACGGTGCAGATGGAAAAGAGAAGCTCGAGCAAATGGTTGGGGAGCAATACGGTTTGCAAGTAGAGCTTACAGAACCGATCGTTTCGTTTGAGCATGCGTTTTCCCATTTAGTCTGGCAGTTGACCGTGTTTCCCGGCCGCCTGATCAGCAGCGAGTCCACCAAGGAGCCTTTTCGGCTTGTGTCTGAAGATGAGCTCGAAGCGTACGCCTTTCCGGTGTCCCATCAACGTGTTTGGCGCGAATATAAAGAATGGGCGGGCGGAGTACGCCGCCCCGATTAATCAGGCACCGGCATCGTGCCGTGTGTATACGTTGCTTCACGGCGCCCAAGGCCGCCGCGCGCTTCGATTTCCTCGATGATTTCACGGTGAATCGTCTGCCCTTCGACGTTTAAATATGGAGCGATTTGTTGGAACGAATGATGAAAATAAGCGAGTTCGTCATCGGTCCATTCCGTTTTCGGAATCATCGACAGCTCAGTCATATCGCGGCCGACGTACATAGGCAGCCCCTCCCTCATCTATGGAATTCGGCTATATTATATGTATAAGGAGTGAAAAACATGAGCGGAAAAGTAGCAGTGGTCACCGGCAGCAGCCGCGGCATTGGCAAAGCGATCGCCTTGCGGCTGGCCAAGGAAGGATACGATATCGTGGTCAACTACGCCCGCAGCAAAACAGCTGCCGAAGAAACGGCGCGCGAAATTGAAGCGCTCGGGAGAAAAGCGCTCGTCGTCAAAGCGAACGTCGGCGACGTTGAGAAAATTCACGCCATGTTTGCCCAAATCGATGAGGTGTTCGGGCGGGTCGACGTGCTCGTGAACAACGCCGCATCCGGCGTCTTGCGCCCGGCGATGGAATTGGAAGAAACGCATTGGAACTGGACGATGAACATCAACAGCAAAGCGCTTTTGTTTTGCGCCCAGGAAGCGGCCAAAAGAATGGAGCAAGTCGGCGGCGGGAAAATTGTGAGCATCAGCTCGCTCGGGTCGATCCGCTATTTGGAAAACTATACGGCGGTCGGCGTCTCGAAGGCCGCGCTTGAAGCGCTGACCCGCTACTTGGCTGTCGAGCTGGCGCCGAAAAACATCGCCGTCAACGCCGTCTCCGGCGGGGCGGTCGATACCGATGCGCTGAAGCACTTCCCGAACCGTGAAGAGCTGCTCGCCGACGCGGCTGCGAACACGCCGGCTGGCCGCCCGGTCAAACCCGATGATATCGTCAACGCGGTTTTGTTTTTGCTCTCGGATGCAGCCGAGATGATTCGCGGGCAGACGATCATTGTCGATGGTGGAAGATCTTTACTTTTGTAACGTCAGCGGATAGAACGATCACCCCCGGGGCATAGTAAAGCACGTGGAGGTGAGAACAATGGCCAAACAACCGAACAAAACAGCAGCTGGCACAAACATTCAAGAAGTAAGACAACAAAATGCCCAATCGGCTCAAGCCGCTCAAGCTGGCCAATTTGCGACGGAATTTGCGGCTGAGACGAATGTGCAACACGTAAAACAACAAAATGCGCAAGCGGAAGCCCGCAAAGCGCAAAATGTCAATCAATAACCAACGATCATCCATGGCTGACGCCTGGCGGTTGTGACGACGGCGTATGTTGCTACAAGAGCGCAGGCGATAGGCCGAAGATGGAAGGAAAAAGCAGGGGCGGCGCGCCTCTGCTTTTTTTGTCGACAAAAGCTGTCATCTCTTTACAAGATTAGTGAAAGGGATTTGTGGGTGCGGGCGCGAAATGATGAAAGGAAATCACACGGCAAAGGGGAAGGGAGAACGGAATGGCGATGGAGCACGCATGGACGAATGTAGGCGACGAGGCGCTGTTTTTGCAACAGGAGATGGAGCGTTGCGAGGAGATCACCCGCCAGTTGGATGAACTTGAACGTGAAGCGCCGACCGCCGCCTTGCGCGAGGAAGTGCGGCAAATGAAACGGGAGGTGGAAGCCATCCGCCGCGCATTTTTAGGGCAGATGGCACCCGGTGTCTGACGGACAGGCTGCGTCCTTGAGCCAACGCGCCAGTTGCCTTTTCCTCAGTAAGGCGGCCTGCTTTTCTTTCCTTTTGCAAAAGGAACAGGGTATAATATAACGAAGAAGCTCCCATCGGAAAGTAGGGAAGAATGATGCCAGTTTACCCTCGGGAAGGGAAAATCATTCAAATCCATAGCTACAAACATAATGGGACGATTCACCGGATTTGGCAGGAAACGGTCGTATTAAAAGGGACGCCATCGTATGTGATCGGCGGCAATAACAAAACACTCGTCATGGAAGCGGACGGCCGGACGTGGGTGACGCGCGAACCGGCGATTTGTTTTTTTCATGCTAAGCATTGGTTTAACATTATCGCCATGATTCGTGAGGACGGGGTGTACTACTATTGCAATTTAAGCTCGCCGTTCGTTTGGGATGAAGAAGCGCTGAAGTACATCGATTATGATTTGGATATTAAAGTGTTTCCCGATATGACGTACATGCTGCTGGATGAAGATGAGTATGAGCGGCATCGCCGCGAAATGCACTATCCCGATGTGATCGACCGCATTTTAAAAAACAACGTTCAAAAACTGATCGGCTGGATTAAGGAGCGGAAAGGGCCGTTTGCGCCCGAGTTCATCGACAAATGGTACGGAGTGTTTCAGGCGTACCAAACGTAAATAGCGGCATGAAAAAAGCCTGTTCGGCATCGCTGGCAGGTTTTTTCTGCTTTTTTGTCGAAAGCGGCACGCATGAAGAGCTGATGGTGAGGCGGGGGATTGTCCTACGGCAGGCTGTCAGTCAAGCCATCCTCGTGCGTCCCACGGTTGGGCTGCCTTGCTAACGCTTATGCTTAAAAGCAGGGGTCTCGATTAGAGATGAGAAATAGCGACATGAAAAATCCTGTTCGCAAGTCGGCAGTTTTTCTGCTTTTTCCCGCATGCATGAGGAATGGCGACGGTCAAGCAGGAGTGATCAGTTGATTTGGAGGCGAAATCGACATCATGGAAGACTTGAATCCGACGGACTTAAAACAAGTGGAAGGAAACAAAGAGTTTCAAATTTTCAAGCGCCCGTCGATGAACGTCGCCTATGTCGGACTGACGGCGACGAGAGGGCCGCTGAAAAACAAGTTGGTTCGCCAAGCGTTGAACTACGCGGTTGACAAGAAAGCGATCATCGATGCGTTTTACGCCGGCCAGGCGGAACCGGCGAAAAACCCGATGCCTCCCAGCATCCCGGGATACAACGATGCGATTCAAGACTATCCGTTTGATTTGAATAAAGCGAAAGAGCTGCTTGCGAAAGCGGGTTATCCGAATGGCTTTGAAATCGAACTGTGGGCGATGCCGGTACCGCGTCCGTATATGCCGGACGGGCAAAAAATCGCTGAGGCCATTCAAGCGAATTTTGCCAAAATCGGCGTGAAAGCGAAAATCGTGACGTATGAATGGGCGACCTATTTAGACAAGCTCGCCAAAGGGGAAGCGGACGCCTTCCTGCTCGGCTGGACGGGCGACAACGGTGATGCCGATAACTTCTTGTATGCGCTCCTTGACAAAGACAGCATTGGCAGCAACAACTACACCTATTTCTCGAATGATGAGCTGCATAAAATTTTGGTCGAAGCGCAAACGGTGAGCGATGAAAACAAACGGAACGAGCTGTATAAAAAAGCGCAAGAGATCATTAAAGAAGAAGCGCCATGGATTCCGCTCGTCCATTCAACTCCGCTGTTGGCCGGCAAGGCGAATATCCAAGGCTTTAACCCGCACCCGACCGGTTCGGATAAGTTTACGAAAGTCGAGTTTAAATAATCGACTGAGAGAGGGGAAGGAGCGCATCTTCCCCTCTTTGTTTGCCGCATGTTAAGGGAGGGAGAGTCAGGTGCTGTCGTATGCTGTGAGAAGGGTGCTGATGGTGATCCCGGTGTTGTTTGGCATGTCGCTTGTCGTCTTTTTTATGATCCGAGCCATTCCAGGCAACCCGGCGCAAGTCATTTTAGGGCAAAAAGCGACGAAAGAGGCTGTAGCGGCTTTGACCCATAAGCTTGGGTTAGATGAGCCATGGTATGTGCAGTATGTCAAATACATCGGCGGCTTGCTGCACGGTGACTTAGGCGAGTCGATCCGCACCGGCGCCCCCATCGCCGAAGAAATTTGGCCGTATTTAGCGGCGACGATCGAACTGTCGCTGGCGGCGATGCTGATTGCGGTGATCATTGGCGTGAACGCCGGCATTATTAGCGCTTGGTTTCAAAATTCATGGTTTGATTATATTGCGATGGTGTTGGCATTGATTGGTGTTTCCATGCCGATCTTTTGGCTTGGCTTAATGGAGCAGTGGCTGTTTTCGATTGAACTTGATTGGCTGCCGACGTCCGGTCGCGAGGACGTACGCAACCCTGTTGAGCCGATCACTCATCTTTATCTGATCGATACACTTCTCTCTGGGAATACCGATCAATTTTGGCAAGTTATTCAACATCTTGTCTTGCCGAGTATGGCTCTAGCGACGATCCCGATGGCGATTATTGCTCGCATGACGCGTTCGAGCATGTTGGAAGTGATGAAATCCGACTACATTCGCACCGCTCGTGCGAAAGGATTAAGCATGTTTTGGGTCGTGTACAAACATTCGTTGAAAAACGCCATTATTCCCGTGTTGACGGTCATTGGGCTGCAAACAGGACTGCTGCTTGGCGGTGCGATTTTGACGGAAACGATTTTCAGCTGGCCCGGCATCGGACGCTATATTTATGATGCAATCGGGTATCGGGATTATCCGGTGATCCAATCGGGCATTTTGATCATTGCCACCATTTTTATTTTTATTAATTTGATCGTTGATTTACTTTATGCGATCATTGATCCGCGCATTAAGTACAATTAAGGAGGGAGGGCGCCTATGGCTGAACTAGCGCGCACGCCGGCAACACCGCCGGCGGCGATTAGGGAGACGGAATCGGTTTCTTTATGGAAAGAAGCATGGCGGCGGTTTCGAAAAAATAAAATCGCCTTGGTCGGTGCTGGGATCGTTTTGTTTTTTATCCTTGTCGCCATCTTGGCGCCGTGGCTGGCACCGTATGATTATAAAGACCAACAGTTGGCCGAGCGGTTGCAGCCGCCTTCTAGCGAGCATTGGTTCGGCACCGATGATTTTGGCCGCGACATTTTTTCCCGCGTGATATATGGAGCCCGCATTTCCCTGTGGGTCGGATTTTTTTCCGTGCTCGGCTCGGTCATGGTTGGTTCGCTGCTTGGCATTATCGCCGGCTACTATGGGCGCTGGATTGATGGGGTGATTTCGCGTTTGTTTGACATTATGCTGGCGTTTCCGAGCATTTTATTGGCGATCGGCATCGTCGCTGTGCTCGGGCCGTCTTTGCAAAACGCCCTCATCGCCATCACTGTCATTAATGTACCGAACTTTGGGCGGCTCATCCGTTCTCGCGTGCTAAGCATTAAGCAAGAAGAATACATTATGGCAGCGAAAGCGATCGGCATGAGCGACTGGCGCATTTTAATCCATCATATTTTGCCCAACAGCCTCGCGCCGATTATCGTTCAAGGGACACTGGCGATCGCCACGGCCATTATCGAAGCGGCCGCACTTGGCTTTTTAGGCTTGGGGGCGCAGCCGCCCAATCCGGAGTGGGGGAAAATGCTATCGGATGCCAAAGATTTCTTGACTCAGGCGCCGTGGACGATGATTTTCCCTGGATTGGCGATCATGCTGACGGTGCTTGGCTTTAACTTAATGGGCGACGGGCTGCGCGATGCGCTTGACCCACGGATGAAAAATTGAAGCAGGCGGTCCGCTACGAGCGGCCGCCTGCTGACTTTCCCAGCTCTTTTTCCAGCGTGTCATCGTAATGGTAATGGTGGAAACTATCGATAAGCTTGTCTAAATGTTCGAGGCGATCCCCATAATCCATGATCGCTCCGATTAAAGAAAACAACCGATAATCGCCCGGCGGCTGGCCGTCCGCATAAAAGGCGGAAGTGAGCCGCTCGCGCTGATGATGAATTTCCTCGGCCCGTCTGCTGTGAGGGAGCGGCTTTGCCTTATGGATAAATTTCAGCAACAGTTGCTCATGGTAGTCAAGCAAGCAGCCAAGGTGCAGGCAGACGGCTTGACGAAGCTCGGCGGGCAAGCGGCTGAACTCGTTTTCGAGCCGGTGCAGCCATTTTAAGACAGATAAAGCTCGATCGGCCGCTGCTATCATTTGCCGGTACAACACGAGTTTGCGAGATTTTTGGAAGCGTTGGCGTCGAAAATACGTGCGTTCTTCTTTGTACATAAAATATAGATGCTCGAGTTTGGTCATTTCTTCGTGTCGTGCTTCAATTTCTTCCTTCAAATGGTGATGGTCGGCTGCTTGCTGTTTATGCAGGCGGATCCATTTTAAAATGGCCTCTGTTTCTTCGCTGATTTTTTCATATACCTTTTTTTCGTATTTCGGCGGCAAGAAAATCAAGTTGACGACAAAGGCGGCGAAAATACCGAGCATCATCGTTAAAAAGCGAATGGCCGCAAATTGAATGAACTGGCGGTCTGTATATTCCATAATGGCAATGACTGTGACAAGCGCTACGGAAATCGTCGATGATTCAAGGCGCATTTTCAGGCAAAGGGCGATGACGATCATCAGCGTCAAACCGACGACCAACGGATCGCGCCCAAGAATGAAAACCGCCGCGATCGCGAACAAGGCGCCGATCACATTCGCTTGCACTTGCTCGATCAGCGATAAATAGGAGCGGTAAATGGTCGGCTGCATGGCGAACACAGCGGAAATGCCGGCGAATGACGGCGATGGAAACTGGAAGAGCGCTGCTAAGAACAAGGCGAGCGCCACTGCGATCCCCGTTTTGAAAATGCGGGCACCGAGTTTCATCTATGATCAAAACTCTCCTTTTTGTTTTGGTGAACCATTCAGTACTATACACAGTTTCATCCTATGTGCGCAAGGAAAAAATATAACGCCCCGCTGGTAAAGGCGGGGCGTTGAGAAATTTCTGGTGTTCAAAGCTGCCGGAACGCCTTGCCGACCGCGTCGATCGTGTAGGCGATGTCGTCTTCCGTATGGGCGAGGGTGATAAACCATGCTTCGTATTTCGACGGCGCGAGATTGATCCCTTGTTTGAGCATGAGCTTGAAAAATTTCGCAAACAACTCGCCGTCGCTGCGCTGGGCTTGCTTGTAGTTTTCCACTTTTTCGTCAGTGAAGAAGACGGTGAGCGCGCCTTTTAAGCGGTTGACGGTCACCGGCAGGCCGCATTGGCGAGCATGGGCCAGGATGCCTTCTTCCAGCATTGCTCCCAATCGGTCGAGATGCTCATAGACGCCCTCTTGTTTCAACACTTCAAGGCAGGCGATGCCAGCGAGCATCGACGCCGGGTTGCCGGCCATCGTCCCGGCCTGGTACGCTGGTCCGAGCGGAGCGACTTGTTCCATAATGTCTTGGCGTCCACCGTACGCCCCGATCGGCAAGCCCCCGCCGATGATTTTCCCCATCGCCGTCAAGTCGGGCTCCACACCGAGCAAGTTTTGCGCTCCGCCGTACATAAAGCGGAAGGCGGTGATCACTTCGTCGTAAATGACGAGCGCCCCTTCCTTGTGGGCAATCTCATTGATCGCTTCTAAAAAGCCCGGTTTTGGCAGGACGATGCCGAAGTTGCCGACGATCGGCTCGACGAGGACCGCTGCGACTTGCTCGCCCCAAACGTTCATCGCTTCGCGGAACGATTCGACATCGTTGTATGGCACGGTAATGACTTCTTGGGCGATGCTCGGCGGCACGCCGGCTGAGTCCGGCGTCCCCAACGTCGATGGCCCCGAGCCGGCGGCGACGAGCACAAGGTCCGAATGGCCATGGTAGCAGCCTTCGAATTTGACGATTTTGCTTCGTCCGGTGTAGGCGCGGGCGACGCGGATCGTGGTCATCACCGCCTCTGTTCCCGAGTTGACAAACCGCACTTTCTCGAGCGACGGGATCGCCTCTTTTAACATTTTGGCAAACGTGATCTCATGCGGCGTTGGCGTGCCGTACAACACACCGGTCTCGGCGGCGCGGCGGATGGCTTCCGCGATGTGTGGATGGGCGTGCCCGGCGATGATCGGTCCGTAGGCGGCCAAGTAGTCGATGTACTTGTTTCCATCCACATCCCAAAAGTAGGCTCCTTGCGCCCGCTCCATCACGACTGGCGCACCGCCGCCGACCGCTTTGTATGAGCGGGACGGGCTGTTCACTCCACCAACAATGTGCTGGAGCGCTTCTTCATATAATTGTTCTGATTTGGTCCACTGCATTGTTTGATCCTCCTGTTTCCGCTGACTGCCTCTTTATATAGTAAACCGAGAAGACTCAAACTTCAATGCTATAGGTGTAAAGCGGGAGACGGATCGGTTTCTCCCATCATTGACGTGCCGATTCGAAAAAATCCGACAGGAAATCGTTTGTTTCCGTATGGGCGGAACTGACATCCAACTGTTGCCGACGGTCGATCGGCGAGTGGGCATTGATTTAGGACAAAAGCATTTTGCCGTTCTTTCCAAATCGGAGGCGGCGCCTAACGCAATGGCGTCAACAGACTGGAAAACAAAAAAGATGAAAATGGCGGCGATTCATGTATAATGCAACATAGGAGAAGGGCGCAAGCCGCCTTTTTCCTTTGACGCCAAGGAGAGGTCAGGAGGAGAACGATGAACGCGATTGAAGTAGAACATTTGCGCAAAGAATTTAAAGTGCACAAAAGCCGCTCCGGCCTTGTCGGAGCGTTTCGCGATTTATGGACGCGCCGTTATACGCTCGTTCGAGCGGTTGATGACATTTCGTTTGCTGTTAAGCAAGGGGAAATCGTCGGCTATATCGGCGAAAACGGCGCCGGCAAATCCACGACGATCAAAATGTTGACCGGCATTTTAACGCCAACGTCTGGGCGCATTGTCGTCAACGGGATGAATCCCCATAAAGAGCGCGAAAAATTCGTGCGCACGATCGGCGTCGTGTTCGGCCAGCGTTCGCAATTATGGTGGGACATCGCTGTTCAAGAGTCGTTCCGGCTGTTGAAAAAAGTGTACCGCGTCTCGGACGAGCAATATCGCCGCCATATGGCCGAGGTGATTGACATGCTTGAGATCGGCCCGCTGCTTGATAAGCCGGTGCGCAAGCTGTCGCTTGGCCAGCGGATGCGCTGTGAGCTTGCCGCCGCGCTCATTCACAACCCGCCGCTGTTGTTTTTGGATGAACCGACGATCGGCCTTGATGTGCTTGTCAAACTCAACATCCGCCAGTTTTTAAAGCAATTGAATGAACGGTATGGCACGACGATCCTGCTGACGACGCACGATATGTCAGACATTGAAGCGCTTTGCGAGCGGGTCATTATGCTCGATGAAGGGAAAATCATTTACGACGGGTCGCTTGAGCGCCTGAAAGAAAGATGGGGCCAAGGAAAACGGGTCGCCTTTACGTTTGCCGAAGCGGTGACGGCCGCTTTTTTGCAGCAGTTGACTGAAGGGTTGGATGTTGTTTGGAAAAAAGGTGAACAGCCAAACGTTTGGGTCTCGCACGTTCCATCAGGAGGCGTGCCGGAAGTTGTCAGTCGCGTCGCTGCCCGTTGTGCGTTAAATGACATCCATATTCACGAAGTGCCGACGGAGGAGATCATCCGCAATATTTATGAGGAAGGTGCGGTTCATGGGTAAGTATGTCGAAATGGTCCGCATCCGCTTTTTAATGATGCTCGCCTACCGGACAAACTATTACACTGGCATTTTGATTTACGCCATTAACATCGCAGCGTATTACTTCCTTTGGTCGGCTATTTATGGCGGCAAATCATCGATGCAAGGGATGTCGCTTGGGCAAATGACGACGTATGTCGCCATTTCCTGGCTGGCGCGGGCGTTTTATTTTAACAACCTTGACCGTGAAATCGCCATGGAAATCCGCGATGGAAAAGTAGCGATTGAACTGATCCGCCCGTACAGCTATTTAGGGATGAAAGCTGTGCAAGGGCTTGGCGAAGGGCTGTTTCGCCTTTTCTTTTTATCGCTGCCTGGGCTTTTGGTCGTATCGCTTTTTTTGCCGCTTCAGTTTCCGGGACACGCCAAAACGTGGCTGTCTTTCGGCTTGTCGCTTCTATTCAGCTTTATCATTTTTTCGGAGCTGAACTTGCTTGCGGGGGTTGTGACGTTCTTTACGTTCCGAAATGAAGGGTTGCTTAGGGCGAAGCGGTTTATCATCGACTTGTTTTCTGGGCTCATTTTGCCGCTTTCCTTTTATCCTGATTGGGCGCAACGGGCGATGATGTATTTCCCGTTTCAAGCCATCAGCTACATCCCAAGCATGATCATGACAGAAAGTTTTAAAGGTGCTGCTGTCCGTGATGGCCTGCTTCTGCAGGCAACGTGGTGCATCGTATTGCTTTTTCCGATTGGATGGTTATGGAGAGCGGCGAAAAAGCGTCTTGTTGTGCAAGGGGGGTAAACGTTGTTTTACGTATCGGTTTTTTTTCAATACATGGCGCAATATATGAAGACAAAGCTGCAATATCGAGCCGATTTGTTCGTGGAGTGGCTGTCTGACTTTATGGCTCAGGCGGTCAACTTGGTATTTTTGCTGGTTGTGTTCGGCCATACGACGCTGCTTCACGGCTGGTCGCGCGATGAGATTTTGTTTATTTACGGTTTTTTTCTTGTTCCATATGCCGTATTTGGCGCCTTTTTTAACCTTTGGGATTTTAATGAACGATATATTGTGCAGGGGGAAATGGATCGTGTGTTGACGCGCCCGCTAAACAGCCTGTTTCAAATTGTTTTGGAGCGGATGGAGCTCGAATCGTTGCTTGGCGCTGTGCCCGGGCTGATCATTATGCTGTATGCCGGCAGCCGCTTGTCTCTTTCATTTCATTGGTATGATGTCTTCGTGTTTATTTTGTTTGTCATTGGCGGTGCATTGATTTATGCCGGCATTTTCATTTCACTGGCGACGATCAGTTTTTTTGCCGACGCCCGCACATCCATCATGCCGATGATGTACAACATCAGCAGCTATGGCCGCTACCCGATCGATATTTATCATCGCGTCATCCGCTATATTTTAACGTGGGTGCTGCCGTTTGCCTTTGTCGGCGTTTATCCAGCTGCTTATTTTCTTGATAAAAAGGAATGGTACAGTTATGCCTTTTTCACCCCAGTGGTCGGCATGGTTTGCTTCACCGTTTCGGTCATGCTTTGGAACGCCGGGGTGAGACGATATCGCGGGACGGGGAGCTAGGCGCCCCGCCCGTTTTTGTTCATTTGCCATCAAAATGACAAACAATGGTCAAGCAATCGACACAACCTTGTCTGTATCGTTAGCATGTTGTGGCGTAAAATAAAATGTGAATATATTCACAAAAAGGAAGAAGAGGTGAATAGTGATGAAAAACGGGAGAGGAAATCGGGTAGCGGTCGTCGGCACCGGGTTTGTCGGCGCCAGTTATGCGTTTGCCTTAATGAATCAAGGGATTGCCGATGAGATCGTGCTCATCGATGCAAATGAAAACAAGGCTGAGGGCGATGCGATGGACTTCAACCATGGGAAAGTATTTGCGCCGAAGCCGGCTGACATTTGGCACGGCGATTACGATGATTGCCGCGATGCCGATTTGGTTGTCATTTGCGCCGGCGCCAACCAAAAACCGGGCGAGACGCGGCTTGATCTTGTGGACAAAAACATTGCCATTTTCCGCTCGATCGTTGAGTCGGTCATGGCATCCGGATTTCAAGGACTGTTTCTCGTCGCCACCAATCCGGTCGACATTTTAACGTACGCGACGTGGAAATTCAGCGGCCTGCCGCAAGAGCGAGTAATCGGATCGGGCACGATTTTGGACACGGCGCGGTTCCGCTTCTTGTTGGGCGACTATTTCGCCGTCGCCCCGACGAACGTGCACGCCTATATTATCGGCGAACATGGCGACACTGAACTCCCGGTCTGGAGCCAGGCTGATATCGGCGGCGTGCCGATCCGCAAGCTGGTCGAGTCTAAAGGGGAAGAAGCGCAAAAAGAGCTCGAGCGCATTTTTGTCAATGTGCGCGATGCCGCCTACCAAATTATTGAGAAAAAAGGAGCGACGTACTACGGGATTGCTATGGGGCTTGCCCGCGTGACGCGCGCCATTTTGCATCATGAAAATGCCATTTTGACCGTTTCCGCTTACTTGGACGGCCCATACGGCGAACGCGATGTCTACATCGGTGTGCCTGCTGTGATCAACCGAAATGGCATCCGCGAAGTGATTGAAATTGAACTTGACGAGGAGGAGAAAAAATGGTTCCACCGTAGTGCTGCGACGTTAAAAGGTGTATTGGCGCGCTATTTTGCTCAGTAAAGCGCAACGATTGGCTTCATCTGACGGGACGCTGGCTTGTCAAATGGGTCGGGTGATCCGGTGGAATACAGGAGTGCTGCCGATTCAAGCAGGGTGCGGAGGGTCATGCGGTATAATCGCCCGGTTGTCCGCGTATATATGAACGACGGACAAAAATGGGGGGAACGTGATGGATTACGCCTTCCTTGGCATTGTTGCCGCCGTACTGCTCGGCAGCATCACCTCGCTTTGGACAGTGCGCGTGCAAGCGACGCATCGCCTGTCACTCGATAGCTTATGGGTTCTCGTCCAATGGTATTTAACGATGTTGCTCGGTTTTGCCATGATTTATATGATTTTGCAAGTAAACGGCCATGCTGTGTTTACCCCATCCCCAAATAGCGCATCGAAAGATCGTTTGTCGCTGCTTGAAGACAGCTTGTATTTAAGCGGTATGACGCTTTTGTCGGTCGGATACGGTGATGTCACTCCGATCGGCGTCGGGCGGTGGATCGCCATTGCCGAAGCGCTGCTCGGCTACATTATGCCCGCTGTCATCGTGACGCGCACCGTGTTTGACTGGGATCATCGCTGATATGAGTTGCAATTTCCCTTCGTCTTCGCTACGCTAAAAGAAAACGAAGAAGACGGGGGGAACGACATGACGATTGCCATTGGCCAGCCAGCTCCAGATTTCACCTTGCCGGCAAGCAATGGGAAAATGGTTTCGCTGTCTGATTTTCGCGGCCGGTATGTGGTGCTTTACTTTTATCCAAAAGACATGACCCCGGGGTGCACAGCCGAAGCGTGCGACTTTCGCGATCGCCATGCGCAGTTCGCTGAGTTGAACGCCGTCATTTTAGGAGTGAGCACCGACCCGATGAATCGGCATGAGGCGTTTATCGAAAAATATGAGTTGCCATTTTTGCTTCTTTCTGATGAGCGGCATGAAGTGGCCGAGCTGTATGGGGTATGGAAGAAAAAGAAAAATTTCGGCAAGGAATATATGGGCATTGATCGCTCGACATTCATTATCGCCCCCGACGGAACGTTGGTCCAAGAATGGCGCGGGGTGAAAGTGAAGGGGCATGTCGATGAGGCGCTTGCGGAAGTCGCCCGACTAGCGTCATCTAGGTAAGCGTCCAGACAATGTACATCGTTTGGCGTATGATACATAGTAACCTCCTCAAATGAATGACATAAGAGGCGGAAACAATTTCCGCCTCCTTTTTTTGTTAAAATGGCGTCTGAGCCCATATATTAATGGCATCTATATTGACAAATGGCATGTATTCTTTGTAGACTAATTATAAATATTATAAAGTGATAATTTTTTTCACCTTTGCACAGAGAGTGAGGTGCATGACGGTGTCTGACAACGAGCAACTGAAGGAAGCGCTTGACATGCTGAAAAAGACTGGCATACGCATCACGCCGCAGCGTCATGCGATATTGGAGTATTTGATCAGCTCGATGTCCCATCCGACGGCTGATGAAATATACAAAGCGCTGGAAGGGAAATTCCCAAACATGAGTGTAGCTACCGTCTACAATAACTTGCGCGTCTTTAAGGAAATCGGGCTTGTCAAAGAGCTGACGTACGGCGATTCGTCAAGCCGGTTTGACTTCGTCACTTCCAATCATTATCACGTCATCTGTGAAGAGTGCGGCAAAATTGTCGATTTCCACTATCCAGCGCTTGATGAAGTCGAGCAGCTTGCCGCTCACGTCACCGGCTTTAAGGTCGACCATCATCGCATGGAAGTGTACGGAGTCTGCCCTGACTGTCAAAAAAGCGGGGCGCCGGCGCATTCGCATTAAAAAGCTGATAGCACAAGGCGGCTATCAGCTTTTTCTTTTTTTGTTGTACTTTTCGTCAAACTCTTTTCCTTCCAGTTCGCGGTCTAACGTCAACGGTTCACGGCAAAACATGCATAAATCGACGCGTCCGAGCATTTTTGTCACTTTGCCGCACGACGGGCAAACAACTTGGACGGCTCTCGTCGAGAGTGTGCCGATCCAAAAATATACAATGCCACTGGCGACAAGAAACAACATCCCAAACAACATAAACAACGTCATGATGACCGGGGACGTACGAAAAAACAGCCCAAGATACATGACAATGACACCGATAAAAATCAAGCTTAAGGCGAAAGTGCGAATTTTGTTGATTTTGCTCGAATATTTGATGCTCATCACAGTCCCTCCTACATAGACCACTATACCATAAAACGGGGTCCCATCGCGAAGAAGAAATCAACAAAATCGACGTTTTAAAGAAAGGAATTCCTCTTTTTTTGTCGAATAACGAATGACGGCAACAAACGACAGCTTCATGGATGCAAGCATTCTGGTCTTTCTGAAATGAAACAGGCGTTGACAGCATTGTTTGAACATCTGCACAAACGCAATGTGATGATTGATGACGGTGGAAGGGAGGAAAAAACGTTGCAGAAAAAACAGCCGGCTCAAAATAGGAACGTATGGTTGTCTGTCAATCGATATGTTGGGATATCTGAGGGATTTGTCCGCCCGGATATCGCGGCCGGCTTTCTGCAACGGACGCGAGGTATGAAAGAATTGCTGCATCCCATCTGTCACGAATGGGCAAACCGCTGCAACACGCACGGAATTTTAATGATTGAAAAAACGGCTTGCCATGCAGCAACAACGGATACGTTTGATGTCGTGCTGCTCGTCATTGTCGACCCGCAAAGCGAGCCTATGCTTCTCAGACAGTATTCACTAAACGAGAAAAAGGCGGTGCTTTATGCAGTCAGTGAACGGCAGTTAAATGAATGGCTTGTTCTCGGGTCACATCGAAAGGCGGTCGACTGGGTGTTCAACGGAACGGTCGTGTTTGACCGAAACGGCTATGTTCAGCAGTTGCGCCAGCGCCTTGAGCAATTCCCGCCTAAAGAACGGCGATTGAAAATGGGACTCGAGTTTGCCAAACTGATCCGCCATTATACAGAGGGCAAGGCGCTGTTTGCCGCCAAGCATTGGCTCGACTCATACAACCATATGGTGCAAGCCCTCCATCATTTGGCGCGATTGACCGTGATCGAGCACGGACTTTACCCGGAAGTGACCGTATGGAATCAAGTCAAGCGAATGGATGGAAGGATTTATAAACTGTATGAAGAACTCGTTGGAAGTGAAGAACCGCTTCCGAAACGGCTGGAACTTTTGTTGCTGGCCAGTGAATTTTTGATTCATTCTTACGTAGAATCAGGTTCCTCTCATTTATGCGAAGCGCTGAAAGAAAAAAATGGTGCTTGGAGCATTGAGGAAATGACCGGTCATCCGCAGTTTGCGCCTTACTCGGTTGATCTTGTTATCATGCTTGAGTATCTTGTCGAAAGGAAAGTGCTAACCGTCGTGGAAATGCCGACAAAAGGAAATACAATGCTCGAACGGTATTACACGTTGTAAAAAAAAGAATTTTGACGGTCCCCTTCTGCTGATCCCCAAAAATGGAAGGGAGCCGGTGAGAGGATGGATGCTATTAGGAATTTCATTGTGTTTATACAAATGTCAGTTGCCAAGATCATTGAAGGAAGGAGGCAACCCGGCCGAAAAAAGCTCTTGACTTCCTTGTCGAACGATGATATATTTTAAATCGCTGTCGCGCCGGGAAAATGTTGCGGAGCGGTATGAATAAAAGGCTGTTGACAACGAACAATAAAAATGCTATGATGTAAGGGCCGCTTTAGGAAGCGGAAAACACATTTGCGTTTGAGGGAGTCCAGAGGAGTTGGATTCCTCGGCGCAAGATTGCAACGAAGCAAGTTCAAGAAGAGGTCTCGTTCCTTGAAAACTGAACGAAACGAAGCGCAATAGAAAAGCGGAGGCCGCATTGGCCAAAGCAAAAGCCAATCAACTTTCTTTTGGAGAGTTTGATCCTGGCTCAGGACGAACGCTGGCGGCGTGCCTAATACATGCAAGTCGAGCGGACCAAATCGGAGCTTGCTCTGATTTGGTCAGCGGCGGACGGGTGAGTAACACGTGGGCAACCTGCCCGCAAGACCGGGATAACTCCGGGAAACCGGAGCTAATACCGGATAACACCGAAGACCGCATGGTCTTTGGTTGAAAGGCGGCC
>NZ_JBREBQ010000011.1:0-97068 GCF_052906625.1 Geobacillus sp. CCR
TTGATTTAGGATTAAACAATTTTGCCACTTGTGTCACATCAGACGGCAGATCATTCATCATTGATGGGCGGAGATTAAAAAGTATAAATCAATGGTTTAACAAAGAAAATGCCAGACTTCAAAGCATAAAAGATAAGCAAAAAATCAAAGGCACCACTCGTAAACAGGCTTTGCTTGCTATGAATCGCAATAATAAAGTGAATGATTATATCAACAAGACTTGCCGTTACATCATTAACTACTGTATTGAAAATCAAATTGGCAAACTTGTCATTGGCTATGCGGAAACATGGCAACGCAATATTAATCTAGGAAAAAAGACAAATCAAAACTTTGTCAATATTCCTCTCGGTAACATAAAAGAAAAACTAGAATATCTTTGTGAATTTTACGGCATTGAATTCTTGAAACAGGAAGAATCATATACGTCTCAAGCCAGCTTTTTTGACGGCGATGAGATTCCTGAATATAATGCCGACAATCCAAAAGAATATAAGTTCAGCGGCAAACGTATTAAGCGCGGCTTGTATCGAACAAAGTCTGGCAAACTAATTAATGCTGATGTCAATGGCGCATTAAACATCTTAAAGAAAAGTAAAGCTGTAGACCTGAGTGTCTTATGCTCTAGCGGCGAAGTGGACACGCCTCAAAGAATAAGGATTGCTTGAAGCAGTCAAACTTCTTTGGAAGCCCCCACTTCAAATTTTCGCTAGAAAATTAAGTGGGGGTAGTTCACCGAGAATAACGCCGGCTGGAATTTATGCGATGAGTCATGAAAATCAATGGGGCGGGAACTTATGGATGTCAAAAGAAGAGTTCGGCAAAAAGCGGCATTTCTTCTCAATCGCTGATTCTCGAAGATCGGGAAGGTCAAGCTGCATAAACCTTCTCCATTTGCGGAGCGTCGTTGTCTAGCTATATTTCCTCTGAAATCGAAAATGTAAAGAAAAGTGAAAAATGCTTGAATAGCGATGAGACAAGATGCTAAAATGAAAATATAGTTCCACTGATAGAAATTAAATTCCGTTTGTCGGAACAATGAAGAAAGGAGGGACAATGAACGAGTTGACGGAAGAAAAGAAACATGAGACGAGCTTGCGCACGGTGCAACGGGCCATTGACATCTTATATTGTTTCACCCTGGAGGAACAAGCGTTATCGCTCACCGAAATTGCGAAAAAAATTTCGCTGGCCAAATCAACGACAACGCGCCTGCTCGCTACGCTGGAGCAAAACCGCTTGGTCGTCAAAGATCCGGAGACGTTAAAGTACCGTCTTGGACAAGGATTGTACTATTTAGGATATATTGCCGGCAAATCGATTAAAGTGCGGGAAATCGCGCGGCCTGTGATGGAGCGGCTGCGCGACGAGACGCGGGAGACGGTGAACTTATACGTGCTGGAACAAGATGCCCGCGTTTGCGTCGAACAGTGCGAGGGGCTTCAGGCGCTGCGCCATATGGTGAGAATCGGCGAGCGGCTGCCGCTTTGGGCGGGCGCGGGGGGAAAAGTATTGTTGGCCTATCAATCGCCCGAAGTTCAAGAGCGGATTTTTGCGCAAGTGCCGACAAAGGAACGCTTGGCTCGTCTAGCGGCGGAGCTTGAGGCGATTCGCGAGCGCGGTGTGGCATCCAGCGTCGATGAACGGGAAGTCGGCTCTGCGGCCGTTGCGGCGCCCATTTTCGACATCCGCGGGGAAGTGGGCGCCTGCTTGTCCGTCTCTGGGCCGGCGCATCGATTTACACGGGAAGTGATGGAACAATTCAAGAGGCTCGTAAAAGAAGGAGCACAAGCCATTTCCGAAAAACTAGGTTATCGACCATAAGGGGGAGAGCATATGGCGATTGCAAAGCGTGCTGTCCGTGTGCGCAATGTCTTGATCGGGGGAGACGAACCGTGCATTTGCGCCCCGGTCGTCGGAGCGGATGCGGGGCAAGTGTTAGAGGAAACAAGGCAAATCAGCGCGAAAAAGCCGCATCTGATTGAATGGCGTGCGGACTTTTTCCAGGCGATTCGGGACGAACAGGAAGTGGCGGCAACGGCGAGAGAGATGCGGGCGATCGCCGGAGACATCCCGATTTTGTTTACGGTTCGTTCCGAACTGGAGGGCGGCCGACCGATTTCCTTGACAGAAGAGGAAAAGCTGCGGTTGTTTGAAACAGTGTGCCAAAGCGGGGCGATCGATTTGCTTGATTACGAGCTTGCCCATGAGCCCTATGTCCCCGCTGTCCGTCAGCTGACCCGCTGCTATGGAGTGCGTCTCGTTTTGTCCTATCATAATTTTGATTGTACGCCATCTAAGGAAGAACTTGTCGCCAAAATGCGCCAAGCTGAGCAACATGGTGCCGATATCGCCAAAGTGGCGGTCATGCCAACATCACGACAAGACGTTCTTGCCTTGTTGCAAGCGACCGAGGAGGCGCGGCAGGGGTTGGAGATCCCACTCATTACGATGTCGATGGGAGGATTGGGCGCCATCACTCGTTTGGTCGGGGGATTGTTCGGTTCGGCCGTCACGTTTGCCGTTGGCCAACAAAGCTCAGCTCCGGGGCAAATTCCCATTGAAGAAGTCAGAGATGTATTGTCGGTCATCATGAAATACAGCCAATAATTGGACTTTGGGGGAGGAGAGCATCATGGGTCGTTTGCCGTTGGAGGGTGTCAAAGTGCTCGATGTTTCAACGATGATCGCGGCGCCGTTCGGTGCGGTATTGCTCGGCGATTTTGGCGCCGATGTCATTAAAGTGGAGTTGCCGGGGAAAGGGGACACCTTGCGCCATGTCGGGCCGTTTAAGCATTAAAGACATTTTTGAGCATCCGCACTATCAAGCACGGGAAAACATCATTGAAGTCGCCCATCCGCGCCTTGGCAAAATTAAAGTGCCCGGCATCGTGCCGAAATTTGAAAAAACGCCGGGTGCGGTGCGCCGTATTGCGCCCGATTTAGGGGAGCATACGGAAGAGATTTTGCAGACAATGCTTGGCCTGTCCGAGGAGGACATTCAGAAGTTAAGAGAAAAAGAGATTATTTAACGTTCCGAAAGAAGTCTCCCACTTCGAAACAAAGTGAAAGTGGGAGATGAATTTCGGGGGGGACGATAGCCAACCAATATGATAAATAGATGGTTAGAACGGACACCTTCGGAACGCGGGGAAGCATAAAGGGTTTTTGTGTGGCTTGCCGTTCAGCGAACATGCACAAGTCGCTTGAAGCCCCCGCCTCTCAGCAAAGCGTAGGTGGCGGGTAGTTCATGCGGCGGGCAGTTGACTCTCGGCTTCTCGTTTGGAGATCGCCGGGCTTTTTTTGCGTTGTTTGGATAACGAACGATGAGGCGCCTTTTTCCTGCCCAGCCGGCGCTGTGCGTTGACACTGTTTGCAGCAACCGTTTATACTTTTAGTAGGTTAAAGCAACGGTAAAGCAGGTGATTCGAACCGTGTCGGATAAAAAGCGCTCCCGTGTGACGCTCGAACAAGTGGCCAAGCATGCCGGCGTGTCGCGGGCGACAGCCTCGCTTGTTGTTCGTGGGAGTTCGAATATTTCGAAAGAAACACGGGAAAAAGTGCTTCGATCGATGAAAGAATTAGGCTACGTGTATGACCGTGTAGCCGCCAATTTGCGCTCGCAGCGCTCTTCCACCGTCGGGTTGATTATTACGGAACTTGACAACCCGTTTTTTTCCGAACTGCTTGTCGGCGTCCACGAGGCGCTTGATCAGGAAGGATATACCGTCATTTTAGGCACGACGTTTGACCGGCCGGAAAAACAAGATGCATTACTATCGACGATGCTTGAGCATCGGGTTGGCGGCGTCATCATGAGCCCGGTTCCGGGGTGTTCGACCGAGATGGTTGAGCGGCTGCGGCAATGGGATATTCCAGTCGTGTTGTTTGCTCGTGATGAACTTCCGGCTGGACAGTTTGATTATATCGGAATCGATAATGTGGCCGGCGGGCGGATGGCGACTGAGCATTTGCTCGATCAGGGTCATCGCCGCATTGCCTTTATTGGCGGTTCTCCGCAGTCGTCCGTATGGAAGGCGCGCCAAAGGGGATACGGCGAGGCGTTGCGTGCCGCAGGCATCGAGGTGGATGACGCGCTGCTTGTGCCGTCGGCGACAACAAGGCAGGGCGGGCGGATGGCGGCGAAACGAGTTTTGCAACAACCGAACCCGCCGACAGCGCTCTTTTGTTATAACGATGTTGTCGCCTTCGTGGCGATGCTCGGCTTAAAAGAGGAAGGAATCGTTCCGGGACGCGATATCGCGGTCGTGGGATTTGACAACATTCAAGAGTCAGCGTTGTTTCAACCACCGTTAACGACGGTGGCCGCGTTCCCAGAAAAGATCGGTGCGTGCGCGGCGCGGCGGTTGCATGAACGCATGAAAGGGGATGACAGCGAGCCGAAACGGACGATTTTGCATCCAGAGCTCGTCATCCGGCAGTCATCTAGAAAGAGCGATTGAAAAGGGAGTGAGGGAACGTGGAGAGGCAAACCACCATCCCGCTCCGCGAGCGGAACATCATATTGATCGGCTTTATGGGGGCGGGAAAAACAACGATCGGGCAGCTGGTGGCGAAAAAGCTGTACCGCGATTTTATCGATGTCGACGCGGAAATCGAGCGGCGGCAAGGGATGTCGATTCCGGAGCTTTTCGCGCAAAAAGGAGAAGCGTATTTTCGAAAGGTGGAACGGGAACTCATCGTCGATTTATGCACAAATACAAGGTTGAAAATCCTTTCGCTTGGCGGCGGCGCGTATTTGCAGGAGGAGGTGCGGCGCGCATGCCTCGCTCATGGCATCGTCTTTTTCCTTGACTTGTCATGGGATTATTGGAAAGAGGAACGGCTGCCGCTCATTGTCGACAGCCGCCCGGTGCTGAAAAACAAAACGTTGGAAGAGGTGGAGCAGCTGTTTTTCCAGCGGCAGTCGGCTTACGCCCTCCATCATTCCCGCGTGGTGTTGAATGAGCTTGAAGCCGAACAGGCGGCCGAGCAAATTGTCGAGTCGATCAAATGGACGTGGGATGTATATGAACCAAATCGATAGATGGTCATGGCGAAAAGGCAGGCTCTTGTTGGGAGCTTGCCTTTTCGTGTTGGATGGCCGCGGCGAGAGCCGGTGGCGGAGCGGTAATCTGACGGTAATGATGCAGGCCGACTTCGTGCCCCGGTTGGATGGCCGCATCGAAAGCCGGTGATGGAGTGAGGGAATGCAACACCGTCATCGCGGTTTTTCCAATAGCGAGTTTTGCGGGCGCGGTCAAAGCGGTTCGGCGCTGGGGAGCCGGATCCGCTTGTCCTCACCTTGCGTTCAGTCTCACATCCTTGATCGGCAAGGGTGTGGATGTGAGTGATGGACGGACTCATGTTTTCGGAAGCCATCAGAGAGGCCTGTTTCGTGTCCGGGGATCGGACGTTGGGTCGCGTTCAGGGAGCGGAGGGAAGACGAACGACCCTGCGTTTCTTTTCTTTTTTGGGCAGAAATGCCTGTTTGTTCTTGCCGGACAAGCGCTCCTTTTGTTATAAGGAAGATACCGGGTGTGAGGGAGAGTGGGAAGATGGAGAAAAAGGTGTTACGCTGGCTTTATGTGTATATTGTCTTGGCGGTGCTGCTTCTGTCGGCGCCGTATTGGCTTTGGTGGTTGAAGCCGGAAACGGAGCTTGAGCTGCTCATTGTCGATGACACGGTGCCGGATCGGTCGTACCGCGAGCACCAAGGGCTTGTTTGGCTGCTCCGGGCGCAAAAGTACGTGCACCGGAATGGTGAGGCGTATGATGCGGCGCGCGATTATGTCGGATTTGTGCCAAAGGGCGGCGGGGCATACGAAGTGCGCCCGTTTCCGAACACGATGGATCGCTATGATGCCGTGTATGTCGCCGACACGTACGGCGTCTATGAAGAAGAATTTGTTCGCCAGCGGACGGACGGGGCGCGGTCGGCGAAAGTGCACGGCGGGCTGGACGGCGAGACGGTGAAGGCGCTTTGGCGGTTCGCCCGGGAAGGGGGAAACACGTTGATCGCCGAATTCAACTCGATGGCCCACCCGACAGCGCAGGAGGTGCGCGCGTCGTTTGAATCGCTGTTCGGCTTGCATTGGACGGGGTGGATCGGGCGCTATTTCCCCGATTTATCCAGCCGGGAAGTGCCGGCGTGGGTCAGGGAGAACTACGAACAACAATATGGAACGCCGTTTGCGTTCCGCGGTCCGGGAATTGTGCTTGTGGATGAACGCGATCGGTTGATGGTTTTGGACCGGCGCGATCTTGGCGGCGATGGCGTCGTGTTTTCGTATACGAAAGCGGGGAAAGCGCGGTGGGGCCAACACGAGCGCGTTCCTTATTCGTACTGGTTTGACATCGTCCAGCCGCTTGATCCGGACGATGTGTTGGCGACCTATACGTTGTCGCTTTCCAAACGCGGGAACGAGAAGCTGCGCGCCATCGGGGTTCCGGTTTCGTTTCCGGCCGTTGTCCGCTATGAGACGCGCACGTACCAGTCGTACTACTTTTGCGGCGATTACGCCGATCAAGGCAGTGTGCCATCGATTTACCAAACGGTTGGATTCGATCGATGGCGCAAGTGGACGGCGAGCAGCCGCCCGGATGATGAGACGGCGTTTTATTGGAAAGTGTACGTGCCGATGATGAAAGCCATTTTGCAAGAAATCAAAACGTATCAGGAGGAGAAGAAGCGGCCTGTCGCTACAGAAACGGCGGAGCAGGACGGCATCCGCTTGGCGGGGACGGTCGGGCGCGACGATCTGCAAGTATACCGCCGCGGGCGGTGGGAGCCATTGCTCATCAAAGGCGTCAACCTCGGCATCAGCAAACCCGGCGCGTTTCCGGGCGAGGCGAACATCACGAAGGAAGAATACTTCCGCTGGCTTCAGTATATCGGGGCGATGGGGGCGAACGCCGTCCGCGTCTATACGATCCATCCGCCGGCGTTTTACGAAGCGCTCTATGAATACAATCAAACCGCCAAGCAGCCGCTCTATTTGTTTCACGGCGTTTGGATCGATGAAGCGATGATGCTTCGGATCAAAGATGTTTGGTCCCCCGCGGTGGACGGGGCGTTTCGTGCCGAGATTCGCCGCACGATCGACATCATCCACGGCAACGCCAACATTCCAAAGCGGCCGGGCCACGCCGGGGGAGTGTACCGATATGACCTTTCCCCTTATGTCCTCGGGTGGATTTTCGGCGTCGAATGGGATCCGGACGTTGTTGCCGCCACGAACAAAGCCCATCGCGGATCAGGGGATTACCGCGGGACATATGTGTATACGAAGGGAGCAAGCCCGTTTGAAGCGTGGCTCGCGCGTGCGGTCGACGAAGCGGTCGGCTATGAGACGGAAACGTATGGGTGGCAGCGGCCCGTGAGTTTCACCAACTGGGTGACGACCGATTTCCTTCGTCATCCGGCCGAGCCGTTTGTCAAAGAAGATCTTGTTTCCGTCAATCCGAATGTCATGTACGCCACCGACAAGCTGCGCGCCGGATGGTTCGCTTCGTATCATATTTATCCGTATTATCCGGATTTTTTGAACAGAGAAGAAACATATATCCGCTATATTGACTCGCGCGGCGAGCATAACAGCTATGCCGGCTACTTGCATGAGATGAAGGCCGCTCACCGGATGCCGATTCTCGTCGCCGAGTTCGGTGTTCCTTCGTCGCGCGGCATGGCGCACCGAAACGTGCACGGCAAACACCAAGGGTTTCTGTCGGAACATGAACAAGGGATGATCGACCGGAAGTTGTTTGAAGATATCGTTCATGAGCGAATGGCCGGCGGGCTGTTGTTTTCGTGGCAAGATGAGTGGTTTAAACGAACGTGGAATACGATGGAGTATGACAATCCAGACCGCCGTCCATTTTGGCTGAACGCACAAACGAACGAACAACATTTCGGTCTTCTTCGCTTCGACCCGGGGCCAAGCGCAGCGGCGACGATCCAAGTCGATGGGCGGAAAGATGATTGGGCGTTCAATGGAATCGATCCCGTATGGTCGGACGGGGAGCGGGCGCTGTATGTCACGAGCGATGAAGGGGATTTGTACGTGCGGCTTGACGGTGCGCGCATCACCGATGAAACAACGACGTACATTGCGTTTGATACGATTCCAGGCCAAGGGCAATCGCGCCTCCCGGGCCTTTCCGGCATGCGTACGTCGGGGATTGACTTTGCTTTAGTCATCCATGGAAAACAGCGCGCCCGGCTGCTTGTCGACAGCTACTATGACACGTTTTCTTATCATTACGGCTATCAGCTGCACATGATGCCGGCGGCGCCGTACGCCCATCGCAAAGATAACGGAGTATACCACCCGATCCGGTTGACGCTGAATAAAAAGCTCGAAGAAGCAGATGGCAAGGCCGTGCCGTTTGACTCGTATGAAACCGGGGTGCTTCGCTTCGGCACCGCCAACCCGGCCGATGCGGCCTATGACTCGCTTGCCGATCTCAGCGTGAGCCGCCGCGGTGATATGTATGAAATTCGCCTGCCGTGGGCGCTGTTGAATGTCACCGATCCAAGCCGGCGCGAGGTGATGGGCGATATCTGGTCAAAAGAAGGTCTAAAAAGCCGAGAGATCATCCCCGGCATCCGCCTCGGCGTGTACGTCGCCAACGGGGAGCGCTCATTTTCGTTCCCGGCGATGGAAGGGAATGTGCTGCCGGTTCAGCGGTTTTACACGTACACGTGGCCGACATGGGAGACGCCGCGCTACCACGAGCGGCTGAAGCCGTCGTATGAAGCGATGAAAGCGGCGTTTTCCGGCGCGGACATCGCCAAGCAGCAAGGAAACGAATAAGAAGAACGCCCCGCAACATTGGCTGCTGTTCGACACAACGATGATCGGTCAAGGCGGTCGTCTGTCCAAAAAAGAATTCGGCAAACAGGAGACAAAAGTTCAACCGGCCCTCAAGCAAAAACATGCTGGCGGCCGGTTGGCTTGTTTCTTTTTCGTTTTTAGGAGATTTCGTTTTGTCCAGCCCGGGAACGGAGTTTTCGTTCATGTTGGAGGGTTTTGCGGGCGAGGAAGTCAACCGTTTCCTGCGTTTCCGACCATTCAAGGCGCCAATAGTTCATTTTCGTTTCCAAGCGCTCAAATCGAGCATCCGTGCGTTTTTCCAGATCTAAAAGCTTTTGGTGCAACCGGTCTTCCGTCTCGCGGATTTTGGCATACAGCCGATTTTCTGTATCCTGAATCTCGGCGCGCAATCGATTTTCTGTATCTTGGATTTCGGCACGCAATCGGTTTTCTGTATCTTGGATTTCGACGCGCAATCGATCTTCCATTTCCTTCATTTGTTGACGGAGTTGACCGGAATGCAGGTCAAGCGCCTTTAGAATTTGCTGCACGATCGTTTCTCCTTCCATGAGTTTCACCTCCTTTACTCTGATCATAGCACATGGCCGGCATCGGGAAAATGAAAATCTAGTCCGCTCGTTTCATTTTTTCACCAAACTTTCACCAACACTATGTAACGTAACCATAGAAGATGGGTGATGATAAGAAGCATGTTGTATCACCACCTTGTTTTTCAAATTGAAAAAAACTTGTGTGGTTTTGTTTCAACTGCCGCTTGCCGGGCAGGCGAGCTGGCTGTTGCCGTTTGCAGCCGTCGTAGCGATCGGCTTGGGAATGGACGTATGGCGACGCCGGCAGATGACCGCGTTTCATCAATTTTTGCTTTTTTGGTTCGCCTGGCTTGGTCCGATGCTCGTATTTTTTAGCATTGCCGGATTTTATCACCGCTATTATTTAAGTATGCTGGCGCCGGCTATAGCGGTATTAGTGGGAGCGGGCGGCGCGATGTTGGCCTTGTTGGCGTGCAGCGGACGGCGGACGATGTGGTTGTTCCCGGCCGCCTTGGTGGCGACGTATGCGTTTGAAGTATGGACAGCCTGTCAATACCGTGCTTCGTTCTCCCCGGTATGGCCGCTTGCTGTCGGATTTTACGGCCTTGGAATGGTTTGCCTTTGGTTCGCGATGGAAGGCCGCGAGCATGGGAGGCGGATCGTCTATCGAGCTGCGCTGATTGGCGTGCTGGCATTGCCGGCCTATTGGTCGCTGACGCCAGTGCTATATGGGACAAACAGCACCATTCCATACGCTGGACCAGATTTACAACGAGACAGAGGCGCGCCCATGCCGACAGCCGGGATGCCGGATGGACAAGAGGAGCGTTTGCTGAGAGGAGAGACGGGACAACCCGGCGATGGGGCAAGGCGGTGGCAAACTTCTCACTTGTTGACAGCGTTAGTGTCCTATTTGGAGCAGCATGTGGGTGAAGCCAAATATTTAGCGGCCACCATCCGTGCGACCGAAGCGGCGGAGTTGATGCTTCACACCGATCGAGCGGTGATGGCGATGGGCGGATTCGGAGGAACGGATCCCGTACTGACGCCGAAGAAGCTAGAGGAAATGGCTCGCAACGGTGAGGTGAAGTATTTTCTCCTTTCCGGTGAAGGGCGAGGAAATCATGAGCTTGTTCAATGGATTCAAACACATTGCAAAGAAGTTCCATTTTCAGAATGGAATGGCGGACAAAAGGCCCTCGACGGTGGAGCGGAGCGCAGAGAAATGACGCTCTACGTATACAACGGATAGAAGGTGCGAGAAAAACGGACGACATCCATCGCTGTTTTTCAAAACTAGGATATTCGTAGAAAAGCGTTTTTTATGGGATTCTCCATTAAAATAAATGAAGCTGATTCGAGCTGATCATTGGCGGTTGATCAGCTTCGTAGCCGAAGAAATCCATAGAAGCAAGGAGGGAAATCGATGGCGACCTATTCTGTCATTATTCCTGTCTATAATGAAGCGCTCGTGATCCGTGAGACGTACCGACGGCTGAAAACGGTGCTGGAGCAAACGGGTGAGCCGTATGAATTGTTGTTTGTTAATGACGGCAGCACCGATGGGACGCTCGATATCTTGAGGGAACTGGCCGTGAAAGATGAAACGGTGAAGTACATTGACTTCTCCCGCAATTTCGGCCATCAAATCGCGATTACAGCAGGAATGGATTACACCTCTGGCCAGGCTGTCATCATCATTGACGCCGACTTGCAAGATCCTCCTGAACTGATTTTGGACATGATTGCGCGTTGGAAAGAAGGGTATGATGTTGTCTATGCTCGGCGCGTCAAGCGGAAGGGGGAGACGTTGTTCAAGCGATGGACAGCGTATGTGTTCTATCGCTTGCTGCGGGCGGCGACCGAGATCGACATTCCCGCTGATGCCGGCGATTTTCGTCTCATTGACCGTAAAGTGTGTAATCAGTTACGCTATATGCGAGAGCGAAATCGTTTTGTCCGGGGGCTTGTCAGCTGGGTCGGTTTTCGGCACATAGCGGTGGAATACGAGCGAGAGCCGCGGCTGGCTGGGGAGACAAAGTATCCACTTAAGAAGATGATTCGTTTTTCGGTAGACGGCATTACGTCTTTTTCGCATAAGCCGCTCAAATTGGCGAGCTGGCTTGGGTTTGCTTTGTCGGCGGCAAGTGTGGTCGGCATGATGGCGGTATTGTACTTGAAATGGTTCACCCATTCGACCGTGGCCGGATGGGCATCGCTTTTGATAGTCATGCTGTTTTGCAACGGAGCGACGATGACGATGCTTGGAATTACCGGTGAATACATCGGCCGCATTTACGATGAAGTGAAAGAGCGGCCTCTATATATTATCAATGAAACATGGGGAGTCGGAATGAGACATGAACGAAAGCCTTCCTACCTTCCGTAAAGAAAAACAAGCCATATGGCGGTTTGCCGTCGTCGGGGTGGGCAATACGATGGTCGACTTCGCTGTCTTTTTTCTGCTCACCGCCGCGGGCGTTCCCACGGCCATCGCTCAGGTCGTGTCTTATGGCGCCGGGGTGGCGAACAGCTACGTTTGGAATCGGCGCTGGACGTTTCAAATGAAGCAAAGGGCGAATATTGGGGAATTGCTTCGGTTTCTTGCGGTCAACGGGCTGTCGCTTGGGGTGTCGCTTGTTGTCTTGTTGGCGGCCGAACGGCTTGGACCGCTTTGGCTCGCGAAAGGTGCGGCCACGATCATGGGCATGGCGGTGAATTTCATCGGCAGCCGCTGTTGGGTGTTTGCGGCACCGCGAAGCGAACGTTGACAGAAACAAATCTATAGGCGACGTCTTGCCCTCTACCTGGGGATGAAAACCATGGATTGCCGGCCAGGGATTTTCACAGAAAGGGCTCACGAGCAACGGTTTGCCCTCCACCCGGAGACGAACATCATCGCTTCCCGCATGGGATTTTCACGGAAAGGTCCATGAGCCGCGGTCCGCTCTCCACTCAGGGTGAAAATCATGGCTCGTCGGTGCGACATTTTCACAGAAACCCCGGGCGGCAATGCGTCAAGATGGCGACTTGATTTCCTTGCGTGCCGCTCGTGACGAACAAGGCGTCTTCTTTTCCAAGCATTTTGGCCGCCAACGCTTCTAAACGATTGAGGGTCGGATCTTCGCCGTATACGTCGTCGCCGACTTCGGCTTCCGACATCGCCCGGCGCATCTCTGGCGTCAGTTTGGTCACGGTATCGCTGCGAAAATCAATGAACGGCATCGTGGCCCCCCTTCTTTCCTAATCGTTGTATGCGTCAAAAGGACGGGAGCGCAGGGGCGGGGGTCCCGCTTCCCGCCCTTGGTTACACGGTTCGAATTTGCCCCGTCCCGTACACGAGCGATTTTGTCGTCGTGATGGCGACAAGCCCCATCGGCCCGCGGGCGTGCAGCTTTTGCGTGCTGATGCCGATTTCCGCTCCGTAGCCGAACTGTTCGCCGTCCGTGAAGCGGGTGGAGGCGTTATGGTACAAGACCGCCGCATCAACCGCCTGGAAAAAGCGGCGGACGTTCACCTCGTTTTCCGTGATGATCGCTTCCGAGTGCTTCGTCCCGTAGCGGCGGATGTGGCCAATCGCCTCGTCGACATCGGCGACCAGTTTGACCGCTAAAATCGGCGCCAAATATTCCGTATACCAGTCATCTTCTGTTGCCTCGCTGATAAACGGATAGGCGGAGGCAAGACGTTGGTCGCCGCGCAATTCGACGCCGCGGGCGTGAAGCGTCTCAAGCAAGTCGGCGGCATATGGCCAACGCTCATGGATGAGCACCGTTTCGACGGCATTGCAGACGGATGGGCGCTGCAGTTTGGCGTTTAGGACGATCTCGATGGCCATTTGCCGCTCGGCTGATTCGTCGATGAAAATATGACAGTTGCCGACGCTGGTCTCAAGCACCGGCACGGTGGCGTTTTCGACGACCGAGCGGATGAGCCCGGCTCCGCCGCGCGGGATGAGCACATCCAAGTAGTTGTTGAGACGGAACATACGCTGCGCCGTTTCCCGGCTCGTGTCTTCGAGCAGTTCAATCGCCGTTTCCGGAACGGTCGTCGTGCGGAGCGCCTCTTTCATGACGCGAACGAGCGCTTTGTTCGAATGAAGCGCTGATGTGCTGCCGCGAAGCAAAACCGCGTTGCCCGTTTTCAAGCAAAGGCTCGCCGCATCGACCGTCACGTTCGGGCGCGCTTCGTACACCATGCCAATGACCCCAAGCGGCACGCGCACCGTTTGGATGCGGAGCCCGTTCGGCCGCGTCCACTCTGCGATGATTTCTCCGACCGGGTCAGGCAGCGAGGCGACTTGGCGGACGCCGTCGATGATTTGGTCCAGGCGTTCATTGGTGAGTTGGAGCCGGTCAAGCAAAGCCGGCGACAGCCCTTGTTCGCGGCCTTGGGCCATATCTTTCTCGTTTTCTTGCAAAATGAAGGCGCGTTCGCGGTCAAGGGTTTGGGCGATCTGTTCCAACGCCTCATTTTTTTCCTCCGCTGACAGCATGGCGAGCGTTTGTGAGGCGGTTTTCAACCGTTCGGCTTTTTCGAGCAGTTCGCTCATTTCGATACACTCTCCTTTCGCAACGTGACCCAATTGTCGCGGTGGATGACTTCCGGGCGGTGAAGGTAAGAGTATTGCCGGGCCTCTTCGCTCGGCCGCCCTTTCACTTTTTTCAAATCGGCGGCGGCGTAATACACTTGGCCGCGTCCGATCGTGATCCCTTTTTCATTGACGACATCCACGACATCCATCGCATGGAAGTCGCCGGAAACCGCTGTTACGCCAGCAGGGAGCAAACTTTTCCCACGCATAAGCAACGCTTCTTCAGCCCCGCTGTCGACCGTGATCATGCCGGCGACAGGAGCATGATAGGCAATCCATTGTTTGCGCATTTGCATTTGTTTCGGAAACGGAACGCCGATGTACGTGCCGTCTCCTTTTCCAGCTAAAATATCAGCCAGTTTTTCTCGGCCGCTTCCCGTGCCGATGAACACGCTGACGCCAAACGAAAGTGCTTTTCGAGCCGCGAGAAGCTTCGAGCGCATCCCGCCGGTGCCGACGGCTGAACCGATGCCGCCGGCGGCTTCGATCATCTCATCGGTGATTTCCGGCAAAAAGGCGTATTTTTTCGCCTGCGGATTCGTTTTCGGATTGGCGTCATACAACCCGTTAATGTCCGTAAGCAAAATGAGCGCATCAGCGTGCAAAAAGCCGGCGACAAGCGCCGAAAGCATGTCATTGTCGCCAAATGTCAATTCTTCAATGGAAACGGAGTCGTTTTCATTAATGATCGGCACGGCGCCGTTCTCAAGCAGTGTGGTGATTGTGGCAAACAAGTTGCGGAACCGCTCGCGGCTGTAAAAGTCGCTGCGCGTCAACAACAGCTGAGCGGCCGTAAAGCCGAATTGGGCGAACGCCGAGCTGTACGCCTGCATGAGCAAACTTTGCCCGACGGCTGCGGCTGCCTGTTTCCCAGCGATTGTCGTCGGGCGCGCCGGGTAGCCTAAAGGTCCGAAACCAGCGGCGACAGCGCCGGACGTGATGAGAATGACGTCATGGCCGAGCTGTTTGAGATAAGCGATCGCCTCAACGTGATCGAACAGTTTGTCATGGCAAAGGCCGCCTTTCGGATCGGTGAGCGAGCTGCTGCCGATTTTGACCACCACGCGCTGCCGTTTCATCGCGTTCCTCCCTCCTTTGCGTGTTGAATGGCATGAGTTGGATCGCCTAGCCGCTCTGCGAAGCGGCCGGCCAATAAAAAACGCTTTTCCTCCTTTTTTGCAAAAGGACGGAAAAGCGTTCCGCGGTACCACCTTTTTTGGCGCACAAAGCGCCCACCTCTGGCCTGTAACGCAGGCGTGCGGCTTATGTTTGCATAAGCGGCCGTCTAGGGCAGGTTCAACCGGCTTCCCGCGAGGAACCTTCCAGCCTGTGGGTTCCACTCTCTGGCGCGTTCCCTCGGTTTACTAATCCCGTGCCGTTCTCGTTGTTTCATTGTCAAGGATAGACTTGCGATTTATAATTTGTAAGAAATTATGACGCCAAATGCTCCGGTTGTCAAGAGGAGCGGCTGATTTTTCTGACTCATTTTCGCAGAGTAGATCATGAAAACGCATTCAGAATAAAGATAATTGTCTTTTTATTAGAAAAAGTGGTACAATACTAGCAACCTAGCAATCTGCACGATGGAGGGACCAGAATATGAAAAAGCGGCGCAGCGACATGATCAAAAAAGGATTTGACCGCGCCCCGCACCGGAGTTTGCTGCGGGCGGCCGGGGTGAAAGATGAGGATTTTGACAAACCGTTCATCGCGGTTGTCAATTCGTACATCGACATTATTCCGGGGCACGTTCACTTGCAAGAGTTTGGGAGAATCGTGAAAGAAGCGATTCGCGAGGCAGGCGGCGTGCCGTTTGAAATGAACACGATCGGCGTTGATGACGGCATCGCCATGGGGCATATCGGGATGCGCTATTCGCTTCCGAGCCGGGAAATCATCGCTGATTCGATCGAAACGGTCATCTCGGCGCATTGGTTTGACGGCATGGTATGCATTCCGAACTGCGACAAAATTACGCCAGGGATGATGATGGCGGCGATGCGGCTCAACATCCCGACGATTTTTGTCAGCGGCGGGCCGATGAAAGCTGGTGTGACGAAAGACGGGCGGAAAATTTCGCTCTCGTCCGTGTTTGAAGGGGTCGGGGCGTATTTAGGCGGAACGCTCGATGAGAAAGGGCTCGAAGAACTCGAACGCTACGGCTGTCCGACGTGCGGATCGTGTTCGGGCATGTTTACGGCCAACTCCATGAACTGTCTCGCTGAAGCGCTCGGGCTCGCTTTGCCGGGCAACGGCACCATTTTGGCGGTTGACCCAGCGCGCAAAGAGCTTGTCCGCCAATCGGCAAAGCAGCTGATGTATTTGATCGAACATGACATCAAACCGCGCGACATCGTAACGGAAAAAGCGATCGACAACGCGTTCGCGCTCGATATGGCGCTTGGCGGCTCGACGAATACGGTACTGCATACGCTTGCGATCGCCAACGAAGCCGGCATTGACTATTCGCTCGAGCGGATTAACGAAGTGGCGTCACGCGTGCCGCATTTAGCGAAGCTCGCTCCGGCATCGGATGTCCATTATATTGAAGACTTGCACGAAGCCGGCGGCGTCTCGGCGGTGTTGAACGAGCTGGCGAAAAAAGAAGGCACGCTTCATTTAGATACGCTGACTGTCACCGGCAAAACACTCGGTGAAAACATCGCCGGCTGCCAAGTGAAAAACTACGATGTCATCCGCCCGATTGACAACCCGTATTCGGAAACGGGCGGGCTCGCCATTTTGTTCGGCAACTTAGCGCCGGACGGCGCCGTCATCAAAACCGGCGCGGTCCAAGGCGGCATCACGCGCCATGAAGGTCCGGCGATCGTGTTTGATTCGCAGGAAGAGGCGCTTGAAGGCATCGCCAGCGGCAAAATCAAGCCGGGTCATGTCGTCGTCATCCGCTACGAAGGACCAAAAGGCGGCCCAGGGATGCCGGAAATGCTTGCGCCAACGTCGCAAATCGTCGGCATGGGGCTCGGTACGAAGGTAGCGCTTGTCACCGACGGCCGCTTCTCCGGCGCCTCGCGCGGCTTGTCCGTCGGCCACGTTTCACCGGAAGCGGCGGAAGGCGGACCGATCGCTTTCATCCAAGACGGCGATATCATCGAGATCGATACGGTGAAACGAACGATCAACGTCAAGCTGTCCGATGAAGAGCTCGAACGCCGGAAAGCGAACTGGAAAGGCTTTGAACCAAAAGTGAAAACCGGGTATCTCGCCCGCTACTCGAAACACGTCACATCGGCGAGCACGGGGGGGATTATGAAGATTTAGCGGATTTCTGTAAGAGCGTTGTCCCCTTCCAAGCGCGCGAGGGACGCCATTAGACGATCAGGATCAAAAGAGGCGGTTTTTCCGCCTCTTTCATTTATTTTGGAAAGGAGCGTCCATCGCCTCCTTTTTTTACAGCTTTGTTGGTCTGAAAATATGTTGACATTTTCAAATATTTAGCCTATTTTAAAATTAGATATCATGATAAAACTATATAACGTTTGTATAACGTTATATAGTTTTGTATTTTCCATTTTTATGAAAGCGCTTTAAAAGAGGGGGCGGAAACGATGATTTTGCATGACATTGAGACGGCCGCACGCAGCGAACTGGAGGCGATCCAGCTTGTGAGACTGCGGGCGACGGCGGAGCGTGTGTATGAGCGGGTGCCGTTTTACCGGCAACGGTTTGATGAAAAGGGAGTGAAGCCGGAGGATATTCGCACGCTTGAGGATGTACGCAAACTCCCGTTTACGACAAAGCGGGATTTGCGGGACCATTATCCGTTTGGTTTGCTCGCGGTCGATCTTTCCCAATGCGTCCGTGTACACGCATCAAGCGGCACAAGCGGCAAACCGACGGTGGTCGCTTACACGAAACAGGACATTGACCATTGGGCCGACATTGTGGCGCGGGCGATTGTCATCGCTGGCGGGAAACCGGGGGATGTGATTCACAACGCCTATGGATACGGGCTGTTTACCGGCGGGCTCGGGCTGCATTATGGCAGCGAGCGGCTTGGGGCGGTGACGGTGCCGGTATCCGGAGGCAACACCGACCGGCAAGTGATGATCATTGAAGACTTTCAGCCGACCGTCATTTGCGCCACACCGTCCTATGTATTGAACATTGCCGAGCGGATGAAAGAACTGGGCAAAGATCCGCGGCAAACATCGCTGAAATACGGCATCTTCGGTGCGGAACCGTGGTCCGAGGAAATGCGGCGCACGCTTGAAGAGACGTTTGATATGAAGGCATGTGATATTTACGGACTGAGTGAAGTGATCGGCCCGGGGGTGGCGATGGAGTGCCATGAAGCGCAAAACGGCCTCCATATCGCCGAGGACCATTTCCTTGTCGAAGTGATCGACCCGAAAACGCTCGAGCCGGTGGCGGAAGGGGAAGAAGGAGAGCTTGTTTTTACGAGCTTGACGAAAGAGGCGTTCCCGGTCATCCGCTACCGGACAGGCGATATCGCTTCCGTGACGAGAGAGCGTTGTGCTTGCGGGCGGACGACGGCGCGCATGTCGCGGGTCAAGGGGCGGGTTGATGATATGATCATCATCCGCGGCGTCAATGTGTTCCCGTCGGAAATTGAGCACCATCTGCTTCGCGTCTCGGAACTGGCTCCGCACTATCAGCTGCATCGTCTCCGCCACGGCCATTTGGAAGCGCTCGAGCTGCATGCGGAAGTGACCGATCGTTTTTACAGCGAGGTCGGCGGAGATTTGCAAAGCGAGCAGGCCGCTCTGCTTGCCCGGCGCATTCAGTCATTGTTGAAAACGCACTGTCTCATTTCGATTGACGTCCGTCTCCATTCGCCGAAAACGCTCCCGCGCTCGGAAGGGAAAGCGGTTCGCATCGTTGACCGCCGCCATCTTGAAGAGCCGCAATCCATCTGATAGAGAAAAAAACGATTGCAAAATATATGACATTAAAATATAATAACGTTAAACAAACGTTATATATTTTAAACGAGAGGTGGATGGGGGATGGCGGCTATGATGACGTTCACCCGCCTGTCAGATGAGGAGAAATACGAACGATTTATGCAGCGCATCGAGGCGGGGGAAAAAATCGAAGCCGATGACTGGATGCCGGATGAGTATCGGGTGACGCTGATCAAGCTCATTGCGATGCATGCGGTGAGTGAAATTATGGGAGCGCTTCCGGAAAAAGAATGGGTGCCGAAAGCGCCGTCGCTGCGCCGCAAGCTTGGCATCATGGCGAAAGTGCAGGATGAGATGGGGCACGGCCAGCTGCTGCTTCGGGTGGCGGAAGATTTGATGGCCCCGCTCGGCAAAACGCGGGAAGATATTATCGAAGATTTATTGAACGAACGGTTGAAGTTTCATAACGTGTTTCATATGCCAGCGCCAACATGGGCGGACGCCGGGTTGATCGGCTGGCTCGTCGACGGAGCGGCGATTATGACGCAGACGAACATGCTGGATGCCTCATACGGACCGTACGCGCGGGCGCTGAAGCGCATTTGCGCCGAGGAAGTGTTTCACGCCCAGCACGGCGAGTCCATCATTTTGGCGCTTGCCGAAGGGACGAAGGAGCAGAAAGAGATGCTGCAAGAGGCGCTCAACCGTTGGTGGGAGGCGTTGCTCATGTTTTTTGGCCCGCCGACGGCCGATACGACGGGAACTTCGAAGCAAGACATCACGATCAAATACCGCATCCGCACGAAAACGAATGAACAACTGCGCCAAGACTTCTTTACGAAATATGTGCCGCGCATTTGGGCGCTCGGACTGAAGATTCCTGATGAGACAATGCATTTTGACAAAGAGAAGGGTCAATGGATTTACCGGCAGCCGGATTGGGAGCGGTTTAAAGAAATCATCCGCAACAACGGGCCGAAGTCGCAGGAGCGGCTTGAGCTTCGGCGGACGGCGTATAAGCAGAACGCGTGGGTGCGGGAGGCGCTCAGCGCCGTACGGACGGCCGGATGAGGAGGGATGGCCATGGCGGGGAAAGAACAAGGATTTTATCAAGTGTTTGAAGTGTTCAGCCGCAAAGCGCCGGATGCGCCGATGCAGCATCAATTCAGTCTGCTTGCCCCCAATGAGGAGATCGCGCTCGTGATGGCGCAGGAAAACTTTATGCGCCGCGAGCCGGTCGCGGACCTTTGGGTCGTGAAGCGGGACTATATCCGGCGAATGAGTGAGGAGGAAAAAGCAGCGCTCAAGCGGCTTGACAACAAAGATTACCGGTTGACGCGAGGATATGGGGATTTAAAGAAACGATGGCGCAAATATGAGCAAAACGTGCTTGATGAGAAGGAAATTTTGTCATGGAAAGGCGAGATTCGGCGATGAGCGAAAAACCGATTCACTTCCATCCAGACGGTCAAGAGGCGCTTGTCGAGCTATTGTTTCAGCTCGCGGATGATGATTTTTTGCTTGCCTACCGCGGCTCGGAATGGCTTGGGTTGGCGCCGCATATCGAGGAGGATATTGCGTTTTCTTCCATCAGCCAAGATACGATGGGGCATGCGGCCATGTATTATCAGCTGCTTGAAGATCTTGGCTGTGGATCAGCCGACGAACTGGCGCACGCACGTCCGGCTTCGGCCCGGCGCAATGCGGTTTTGCTCGAACGGGCGAACGGCCCGGGGCATTATTTGCGTGAGCCTCGCTATGATTGGGCGTTTACCGTTGTTCGCCAATATTTTTATACGCAGGCGAAGCGCGTCCGTCTCGAGTCGCTCACCAAAAGCAGCTATGCCCCGCTCGCGGAAGTGGCAGCGAAAATTCAAGTGGAGCTGCACTACCATTTGCTTCATTGGCATACGTGGTTTGTCCAGCTGACGAATGCCCCTTTGGAAGCGCGGACGCGAATGACCAAAGCCATTCAGGATGTGGCCGCTGATTTTGCCGGCGTATTGACGCTCGGGGCGAAAGGAACGGAAATGGTGCGGTGGGGGCTGATTGATGAGGAAAAGGTGCTGACGGAAAACACGATTGCCGCGCTGGCGCCGGCGTTTGCCGAAGTGGGGCTTGATTGGCCGATGCCGTTTGGCATGAAACATGGCAACGGCCGCAACGGCGAACATACGCCGGATTTGGACGAAGCGCTGGCGACGTTGTCAGAAGTATACCGCGCCGTCCCGCATGCGATATGGTAATGTCCGCGCCGCTGTTGGCCAACGTGCGGCGTTGGGCATGACGCCTCTTTGTGACGGCGAAGTGTTTGTTGAAGGAGCAAAACGGCGCAGCATTGGCGGCACTAGGCAGCCCAAGCGGGAAAACGGCAGCGGGTTGGAAAATGTGAGGGAGAACCATGACAAATGAAGAGGTTTGGAAAGCGTTAGAAACGGTGAAAGACCCAGAAATTCATTCGATTAGCATTGTCGATCTTGGGATGGTGGAACAGGTTGACGTTCGGGATGGAGCGGTCTCGGTCTGTCTGCTGCCGACGTTTCTCGGGTGTCCGGCGCTTGATATCATCCGCACGCGGGTTGAGGAAGCGGTGAAGCAAGCAGGGGCCTCGGCGGTGACGGTTGAGTTTCTCCGCCATCCGGCGTGGACGTCCGACCGGATCAGCGAAGCCGGACGGGAGCGGCTGAAGCAGTTTGGCATCGCTCCGCCGCCGCGGCAAATGCCGTCAGGGGCATGGCAAGTGGCGTGTCCATATTGCGGGGCGGAGCGGACCGTCATGGAAAATTTGTTTGGCCCGACCGCCTGCCGCAGCATTTTCTACTGCAAACAATGCAAAAATCCGTTTGAGGCGATGAAGCCCGTATTAATTTCAGGATAAGAAAAGGGAAAGGGGACGTTCGTGATGTTTAAAATGATCGCCTTGTACAAACAGCCGAAAGATAAGGAGCAGTTTGACGCCCATTATTATGGGACGCATGTGCCGTTGACGGAAAAAATTCCTGGCCTCCGAAAAATCAAGGTGACGAAAATTACGGGGACGCCGATGGGGACGGAAAGCGAGTATTATTTGTTGTGTGAAATGTATTACGATAGTCAAGAGGCGTTTCAAGAGGCGATGAAAACGAAAGAAGCGAAGGCATCGGCAAAAGATGTCATGTCATTTGCCGGCGACCTCGTCACCTTTATGGTCGGTGAGGAAGTGGAACATGAGTGAGTTTGTTTCCATTGCGGCGCGTCAAGAGGGAGCGGTCGGCATCATCGAGCTCGCCCGTCCTGATGTATTGAATGCGCTGAGCCGTCAAATGGTGGCGGAAATCGTTGCGGCAGTGGAAGCGTTTGATCGGAATGAGAAGGTGCGTGTCATTGTGTTGACCGGGCGTGGACGGGCGTTTGCGGCTGGGGCGGATATTCAAGAGATGGCAAAAGATGACCCCATTCGTCTTGAGTGGCTGAACCAGTTTGCCGATTGGGATCGCCTGTCCATCGTGAAAACGCCGATGATCGCCGCTGTGAACGGGTTGGCGCTAGGGGGAGGTTTTGAGCTGGCGCTTTCGTGCGACTTGATTGTCGCGTCGTCGGCGGCCGAATTTGGCTTTCCAGAAGTGAACCTTGGCGTCATGCCAGGTGCGGGAGGCACGCAGCGGCTGACAAAGCTCATCGGTCCGAAGCGGGCGCTCGAGTGGCTTTGGACTGGGGCGAGTATGTCGGCGAAAGAAGCCGAGCAGCTGGGGATTGTCAACCGCGTCGTCAGCCCGGAGCTTTTAATGGAAGAAACGATGAGGCTGGCCGGGCGTCTCGCTGAACAGCCGCCTTTGGCTCTCCGGCTGATCAAAGAGGCGGTGCAGAAAGCGGTCGACTATCCGCTGTATGAAGGCATGCAATTTGAGCGGAAAAACTTTTACCTATTGTTCGCCTCGGAAGACCAAAAAGAAGGAATGGCGGCATTCCTCGAAAAACGAAAGCCGCGCTTCCAAGGAAAATAAGGGGGGCGTTCGATGTACGAAACGATCCGTTATGAAGTGAAGGGACAAGTCGCCTGGCTGACGCTCAACCGCCCTGATCAGCTCAATGCGTTTACGGAGCAGATGAATGCGGAAGTGACAAAGGCGCTAAAACAAGCAGGGGCGGATCCAAACGTCCGCTGCGTGGTGATCACAGGCGCCGGCCGGGCGTTTTGTGCGGGGGAAGATTTGAGCGGCGTGACGGAAGAAATGGACCATGGCGACGTGTTGCGCTCCCGATACGCGCCGATGATGAAAGCGCTTCATCATCTTGAAAAACCGGTTGTCGCAGCGGTGAACGGGGCGGCGGCCGGCGCGGGCATGAGCTTGGCGCTGGCGTGTGATTTCCGGCTTCTCTCGGAAAAGGCGAGTTTCGCTCCCGCGTTTATTCACGTCGGTCTTGTGCCGGACGCGGGCCATCTCTACTATTTGCCGCGTCTTGTCGGGAGGGCGAAGGCGCTTGAGCTTGCGGTGCTCGGGGAAAAAGTGACCGCCGAGGAAGCAGCTGCGCTCGGACTGGCGACAAAGGTGATTCCTCTCTCTGATTGGGAGGAGGAAGTAAAGCAGTTTGCCGAGCGGCTCTCTGCCATGCCAACGAAGGCGATTGGACTCATCAAACGGCTGCTTCGCGAAAGCGAGGAAACGACGTTTGACCGCTACCTCGAACGGGAAGCGGAATGCCAGCGCATTGCGGGATTGACATCCGACCACCGCGAAGGCGTCAAGGCGTTCTTTGAAAAACGAAAACCACTATTCCAAGGAAACTAAGCAAGGGGGAAAAAACGATGGCGACTGTCAAACAAAAGAAAATGGAACCGATGCCGACCAAACGTGATTTCTATCATTTGATTGTGAACGGGGAGCGGGTCGAAAGCGCCTCGGGCGAAACATTTGTGGTGACCAATCCGGCCACTGGCGAACCGGTCGCCCGCGTCGCCAAAGGGACGCGCGAGGATGCCGAACGGGCGGTGCAGGCGGCAAGGCAAGCGTTTGACCGTGGGAAATGGCGTCATTTTCCGGTGCAAAAACGGGCGCGCATCTTGTACCAAATTGCGGCCATCATGCGCGAACGTTTTAATGAATTGGTGGAATTGGAAATTTTGAATACCGGCAAAGCGTTGTCGGCTGCTCAAGGGCAAGTGATGCAGGCGATTGAAGACTTTGAATTTTTCGCCGGGGCGATCATTGGGCACCGCGGGGCGGTCAACCCGATGCCGGGCGCGTTTCACAACTATACAGAAAAAGAGCCTGTCGGTGTGTGCGCCCAAATCATTCCTTGGAACTATCCGCTCATGATGGCGGCTTGGAAAATCGCGCCTGCCATTGCCGCTGGATGCTCGGTCGTCGTTAAACCGGCGTCGCTGACGCCGCTCACCTGCCTTGTGCTGGCGGAAATTTGCCATGAGGCCGGCGTGCCGGAAGGGGTCGTCAATGTGGTGACGGGCGCCGGAGCGGAAGTTGGGGACTATTTGGTCGAACATCCGCTCGTCGACAAAGTGGCGTTTACCGGATCGACGCCGGTGGGGAAGGAAATTATGGAGAAGGCGTCGAAAACATTAAAACGGGTGACGCTCGAGCTGGGGGGCAAATCGCCAAGCCTTGTGTTTGCGGACGCTGATTTAGAAGCCGCTGTCGCCGGCTCATTGTTCGGCATTTTCTACAACAGCGGCCAATCGTGCGAGGCGCGTTCCCGCTTGTATGTGCATGAAAGCATCTATGACGCGTTTATGGAAGCGTTCGTGGCCAAAACGAAGCAGCTGAAACTCGGCGACCCGTTTGATGCCGGCACGCATGTTGGGGCGATCATCAGCCGCGGGCAGCTGGAAGTGATTGACGAATACGTGCAATCGGCTGTCGCCGACGGAGCGACGGTCGCCGCCGGGGGAAAAGAGGCGGTTGTCGCTGGGTTTGAAAACGGTTACTGGTATGAGCCGACGATTTTGACGAACGTGAACCATCAAATGAAAGCGGTTCGTGAAGAAATTTTCGGACCGGTTGTCGTCGTGATGAAATTCCGCGATGAAGCCGAAGCCATTGAATTGGCGAACGACAGCGACTATGGACTGGCCGCCGCGATTTGGACGAAAGATCATGGCCGCGCCGTTCGCGTAGCGAAACAGCTGCGCTCCGGCATTGTCATGGTCAACAGCCCATTCTCCGCTTTCCCAGGCACGCCGTTTGGCGGCTACAAACAGTCCGGATTTGGGCGTGAGCTGTCTGTCGAGGCGCTTGATTTGTACACAGAAACGAAAAGCGTGCTGTCGTATTACGGTCCGCGTCCGCTTAATCCGTTTGGCGTCTAAGATTTTCTCCGTTTTGCGTTTGCTACTATACGAGAGCGGGTCGCGTCCTTGGAAGCAACGTTCAGTTTGCCGCCCTTGAAGGCAAGAGCCGGTTAGGGCAAGCGTGGAGAGACACGCCCGCTCGTTTGCCGAGCACCCCGTCGCTCGTGATGGGGTGCCCATTCATTTGACGGCGTCCGCTGCTTGGCGAAAGGCACGCCGGCTTGATGCATCAGCCGTCATATGCGAAAGCAGGAGAGGGGGAAGACGATGATCGAACGCCTTGTTGTCGTCGGCAGCGGCGTGATGGGGAGAGGCATTGCTTATGTCGGCGCTGTCGGCGGGTTCCAGACGACCTTAGTGGACATTAAGCAAGAACAATTGGAGAGCGCCCAGAAGGAGATTGCTTCGATTTTTGAACAAGCGGTCGCTCGAGGGAAATTGACCGACAGCGAGCGGCAAGAAGCCGAGGCGCGCCTGTCGTATTCACTTGATTTGGCGGCCGCTGTGCGCGATGCCGATTTGGTGATCGAGGCGGTGCCGGAAAAGCTTGAATTGAAAAAGCAAGTGTTCGAGACGATTGACGCCCATGCACCGGCGTCGTGCTATTTTGCGACGAATACATCCACCATGAGTCCGACCGAAATCGGTTCGTTCACGAAGCGGCCGGAGCGGGTGATCGCCATGCATTTTTTCAATCCGGTTCATAAAATGAAGCTTGTGGAAATCATCCGTGGCCTTGAGACGAGCGACGAAACGGCGCAAGTGGCCAAAGAAGCGGCCGAGCGAATGGGAAAAGAGACAGTGGTTGTCAATGAATTTCCTGGATTTGTCACGAGCCGGATCAGCGCCCTTGTCGGCAATGAAGCGTTTTACATGCTGCAAGAAGGGGTCGGGACGCCCGAAGAGATCGACAAGGCGATCAAGCTCGGCCTCAATTTCCCGATGGGGCCGTTTGAGCTCGCTGATTTAGTTGGGCTTGATACGAGATTGAACAACTTAAAATATTTGCACGAAAAACTCGGAGAAAAATACCGCCCGGCGCCGCTTTTGGAGCAATACGTCAAAGCGGGGCGGCTTGGCCGCAAAACCGGCCGCGGCGTCTATGACTATACGAATCGGGAAAACAGCTGATTCGCTGGAAAAGGAAGGGAGAGAACATGGGCAGAGAAGTCGTGATTGTGGATGCGGTGCGCACACCGATTGGCCGCTACAAGGGCGCGCTAAAAGAAGTCAGGCCGGATGATTTGGCGGCTGTTGTCATTCGAGCGCTCATCGAGCGAAATCCGAATGTGCCGGTCGAGCAAATTGATGACGTTGTCTTTGGAAACGCCAACCAAGCCGGCGAGGACAACCGAAACGTCGCCCGCATGGCGGCGCTGTTGGCCGGGCTGCCGATTGAGGTCGCAGGGGTGACGGTCAATCGGCTGTGCGGTTCAGGGCTTGATGCGGTCAATTATGCGGCGCGGGCGATTTTGGCCAATGAGGCCGATATCATGATCGCCGGCGGCGTGGAAAGCATGACGCGCGCCCCGTTTGTCATGGCCAAACCGTCAAGCGATTTTCCGCGCGGCAACATCGAGATGTATGACACAACGATCGGTTGGCGCTTTATCAATCCGAAAATGCACGAAATGTATGGCACCGACAGCATGCCGCAAACGGCGGAAAATGTGGCGAAGCGATTCGGCATTACGCGCGAGGCGCAAGATGAGTTTGCTTACGAAAGCCAAATGAAAGCGAAACAAGCGATCGAAACGAATCGGTTTGCCGATGAACTCGTGCCGGTCGTTTATCACGATCGAAAAGGCAACCGCGTTGTCGTCGATAAAGACGAGCATCCGCGTCCGGATACGACGCTTGAGAAACTGGCGAAGCTGCCCCCATTGTTTGAAAACGGCACGGTGACGGCCGGCAACTCTTCCGGCGTCAACGACGGGGCGGCGGCGCTGCTAGTCATGAGCGCAGAGAAGGCGAAGGAACTCGGCCTCAAGCCGCTGGCGGTTTATGTCACTTCGGCTGTCGCCGGCGTCGAACCGGCGGTGATGGGGATAGGCCCGATTTTTGCGACACGCAAAGCGTTGCGCCGCGCAGGGTTGTCGCTTGACGACATCGGACTTGTCGAGCTGAACGAGGCGTTTGCCTCGCAAGCGCTGGAATGCATCCGGCAGCTTGAGCTCGATCGGGCGAAAGTGAACGTCAACGGGGGAGCGATTGCCCTTGGCCATCCGCTTGGCGCGAGCGGCGCCCGCATTTTGACGACATTGATTTACGAAATGCGAAAACGCGGCGTCACCTATGGCTTGGCAACGATGTGCATCGGCGTCGGCCAAGGAATCGCGACGATTGTGAAAAACGCGGACGAACGGTGAGAGCGCCTTGTCTTCGTTCGGCGGAAAGGATGGTTATGTTCAGACGACGGCCCGTCATACAGCCGGTCTGGTTGAATGACGTCTGCCTAAGTTGATGAAGCTGCCGAAGCTGCGGCCGCATGTTTGCATGCCGTTGAGAGCCGCCTGCTTTTTTAGCGGTGCGGCTCTTTTTTATTCCTTTTGTTTTTTCGTCCGTCTTGCCAGCGTGATAAAAGTTTGTTACGATTATATTTCGAAAACAAGATAAAGGGAGCCCATTCACAATGAACACACGCTCAATGATCTTTACGATTTACGGCGACTACATCCGCCATTACGGCGGTGAAATTTGGATCGGGAGCCTAATCCGCCTCCTCCGCGAGTTCGGCCATAACGACCAGGCGGTGCGGGCGGCGGTGTCGCGCATGAGCAAACAAGGCTGGATTCGTTCGGAAAAACGCGGCAATAAAAGCTACTATTCGCTCACGGAGCGCGGCGTCAAGCGGATGGAAGAAGCGGCTCGGCGCATTTACAAAACGCGTCCCGAGCATTGGGACGGGAAATGGCGCATTCTCATCTATACGATTCCTGAGGATAAGCGGCATTTGCGCGATGAACTGCGAAAGGAGCTTGTTTGGAGCGGGTTCGGCACGATTTCCAACAGCTGCTGGATTTCACCGAATAATTTGGAGCAACAAGTATACGACTTGATCGACAAGTATGACATCCGCCCGTATGTCGACTTCTTTCTTGCCGAATACGATGGACCGCATACGAATAAGCAGCTTGTGGAAAAGTGCTGGAATTTAGAAGAGATCAACCAAAAATACGAGCAGTTTATTGCGGTCTACAGTCAAAAATATGTGATTGACAAACATAAAATCGAGCGTGGCGAGATGTCGGACGCGGAATGTTTTGTCGAGCGGACGAAGCTCGTCCATGAATACCGAAAATTTTTGTTCATCGACCCCGGCTTGCCGGAAGAGCTGTTGCCGAATGAGTGGATGGGAAGCCATGCCGCCGCCTTGTTCAACGACTATTACCAACAGCTCGCAGCACCGGCCAGCCGTTTCTTTGAAGCGGTGTTTCAGGAAGGGGCAGAGCTTGACAAAAAAGAAGAGGAAGAGATATCGGTGGAATGAACCGGGATGCACGGCGCAACGACAGCTGTGCATCCCGTTTGACGTTCATGGAACGTTTGGTATGGGACTGTGGCAGAGGAAAGTTGCCGCCGAATGAACATCGTCGGTTTGACCGTGCACCTATCGTTGCCCGTTTTTCATTGTGGGCGTCGTATTGAATGATCACGAAATGACAAAATGCCCGGTTATATTGGGAAGGAAACACTAAATTTATGTTACACTCAAATCATTCTCATCTTCTAAAAAATGTGGTATTATGTATAATATATAACGTATTTTTTACGGAGTGTGAATATAATGAATGATGTTTGTCGTTTGCTCGACCTTCGTTATCCGATCATTCAAGGGGGGATGGGCAACATCAGCAACGCCGAGCTGGCGAGCGCCGTATCGGAAGCAGGGGGGCTTGGAACGATCGGAGCCGGAACGATGACGCCCGATGAGGTGGAGGCGCTGATTATCGAAACGAAGCGGCGCACCAACCGTCCGTTTGCTGTGAACATCCCATTGCAGGTGACGCCGCACGCCGCGGAGATCGCCGAACTTGTCATCCGCCATCAAGTGCCGGTTGTTTCGCTTTCAGCTGGCAATCCGGCGCCGTGGATTCCACGTTTTGCGGAACATGGCATCAAGGTGATCGTCGTCGTCGCCTCGGTCAGCCAAGCGAAAAAAGCGGAAGCGGCTGGAGCGCATCTCGTCGTCGCTGAGGGGTATGAGGCGGCGGGAATCAACTCGCCGCTAGAGTTGACAACGATGACGCTCATTCCGCAAGTCGTCATCGCCGTCCGCATTCCTGTCATCGCTGCCGGCGGCATCGGCGATGGACGCGGCTTGCTTGCCGCGTTGGCTCTCGGCGCCCAAGGGGTGCAGCTCGGCACAAGGCTTGTGGCAACGAAGGAAGCTCCGTTTCATGAAGCGTATAAACGACGGCTTGTCGAGGCAAAGGAAAATGAAACGGTCATTGTCGGCCGTTCGGTCGGGCGCATCCGCCGCGTCATGCGCACGCCGTATGTCGAGAAGCTGCTGGAGTATGAACAGCAAGGCATGCCGATCGAGCAGTTTCAAGAATATACATCGGAGGATCGTCATCGCCGCGGCGCCCTCCTCGGCGATTTCCATGAAGGATTTATCAACGCGGGGCAAATCGCTGGCCTCATCGATGACGTGCCAACGGTGGCCGAGCTGTTTGAACAAATGATGACGGAAGCCAAAACGCAGTGGCAATCATTATCCACACTATTTCGCTGATCGAACGAAGACGCCTGTCAAACGGCGTCTTTTTTTGGCGATGAAAAATTGGTTGGCAGAGGGTTGACACTGACAACGAACATCGTTACTATAAAAATAGTATAACGTTATTTTAACGTAATAATATTTTTTGTTATATTAACTTGAAAACGCTTTCAAGCGGTGAAGCAAAGGAGAGGGGAAGCGATGAATGTCATGCTATCGCCAAACATGTCACAAAGATTGGATTTGTTTTTCCAAATGCGTGAACATGAACAGGTGGTGTTTTGTCTCGATGAAGCGACCGGCCTAAGGGCGATCATCGCCATTCATAGCACGGCTCTTGGGCCGGCGCTCGGCGGCTGTCGGATGCATCCGTATGCCACGACGGAAGAGGCGCTCGCCGATGCGCTTCGGCTGTCGAAAGGGATGACGTATAAATGCTTGGCCGCTGATGTCGATTTTGGCGGCGGCAAAGCGGTGATCATCGGCGACCCGCGCAAAGACAAATCGCCGGAATTGTTTCGTGCTTTCGGTCAGTTCGTGGAGTCATTAGGCGGCCGGTTTTACACGGGCACCGATATGGGGACGACGCCGGACGATTTCGTGCACGCGCTGAAAGAGACAAATTGCATCGTCGGCGTTCCGGAAGCGTATGGCGGAAGCGGCGACTCATCCGTGCCGACCGCTGAGGGCGTTGTTTACGGCATTCAGGCGACGAACGATGTTGTGTTCGGCAGCAAGCACTTGCATGGCAAAACGTATGCGGTGCAAGGGCTCGGAAAAGTCGGAAAAAAAGTGGCGCTTCGTTTGCTTGAAGAAGGGGCGGATCTGTATGTGTGCGATTTGAACGAAGCGGCAGTCAAAGAGGTCGTGGCGTATGGCAAACAAATCGGAGCGTCCGTCAAGCCGGTAAACGGAACGGATATTTATCGCGTCGAAGCCGATGTGTTCATCCCGTGCGCATTTGGCGGCGTCATCAACGATGAAACGATCGCTGAGCTGCGAGTGAAAGCGGTCGTCGGTTCGGCGAACAATCAGCTGGCTGACAAACGCCACGCCCGTATGTTGAAAGAAAAAGGCATCGTGTATGCCCCCGATTATATCGTCAACGCCGGCGGGCTCATTCAAGTGGCCGATGAACTGTACGGAGCGAATAAAGAGCGGGTGTTGGCGAAAACGAAAGCGATTTACGATACATTACTAGCCATTTATGCGCGGGCCGAATCGGAAGGAATGACGACGGTCGAGGCGGCCGACCAATTTTGCGAAGAGCGGCTCGAGAAACGCAAACGCCGCAATCATTTTTTCACGCACCAAAAGCGGCCGAAGTGGGATATTCGACGTTAATGCCGAGTCTATCCATATGAAAAAATGTCTGAAAATACGTAATATAATACCTTATTTTTTAATTCAGAGAAAAATCCTTTTGGAAAGCAGCGATCAAAGAGGCGAGGAGGAATCATTCATGAAACAAGCGATCAAACGATTCGCGATACCGGTCGTTTTCGGAGTTTTGGCACTCTCAGGCTGTGGGGGAGAAGAGAAGGCCGCGACGAACGGTGCGAAAGAAGATGGAAAGCAGAAAACGTTTACGATTGGCGTCACCCAAATCATTCAACATCCATCGTTAGATGCTGCCTTCAATGGATTTAAAAAGGCGCTCGAAGACGGGGGATTTAAAGAGGGGAAAAATGTTCGGTACAATATCCAAAATGCCCAAGGCGACATGAATAACAGCCAAACGATCGCCAATAACTTTGTATCGGATGGGGTTGACCTTATTTTTGCCAACTCGACTCCGAGCGCGCAAAGTGCGCTCAATGCGACGAAAGACATTCCCATTGTGTTTACATCCGTGACGGATCCGGTCGGCGCCGGTTTAGTTCCATCGATGGACAAGGCAGGGGAAAACATCACGGGAACAACGGACAGCCATCCCGATGCGATTCGCAAAACGATTCAATTCATCGATGAGCAAACGGATGCGAAAACCGTTGGGCTTATTTATAACGCGGGCGAACAAAACTCGTTGGCGCAAATTGAAAAAGTGAAGGAAGCGGCGAAACATACGGATTTGAAGTTGGTGGAAGCCTCCGTTTCGACCACAGCCGAGGTGAAACAGGCGGCAGAGTCGTTAGTTGGCAAGGCAGATGTGTTTTACATCGTGACGGACAACACCGTTGTATCTGCCATTGAATCGGTTGTCAGCGTTGCCAACGAGAAAAAAATCCCTGTTTTTACGGGAGAGCTCGATTCATTAAAACGAGGCTGTTTTGCGGCGTATGGGTTTGATTACTACGATATCGGCTATCAAGCGGGGCAAATGGCAGTCGCCATTTTAAAAGGAGAAGCCAAACCATCAGAGATCAAACCAGAATATCCGAAAAAATTAAAATTGGTGATCAATAAACAAGCAGCGGAAAAACAAGGAATCAAACTGAAGCCTGAATGGGATCAAATGGCGGAATACATCGAATGAAAGGATGAGTGCTGTTGCTGGCGTCCATCACGGGAGCAGTGGAATCGGGACTGATTTACGCCATTATGGCGCTGGGAGTGTATTTGTCGTTTCGTGTGTTGGATTTCCCTGATTTAACCGTGGACGGCAGCTTTGTGACAGGAGCTGCTGTGGCGGCGACGTTGATTGTCAACGGGATCAATCCGTTTGTGGCGACGTGTCTGGCGCTTTTCGTTGGATTCGCTGCCGGGTGTATGACCGGGCTTCTTCATACAGCAGGGAAGGTCAATCCGCTTTTGTCGGGCATTTTAATGATGATTGCGCTTTATTCGATCAATCTTCGCATCATGGGGCGTTCGAACGTGCCGCTTTTGAATGAGAAGACGGTTTTTACAACCATTCAAGAATGGGGGACGAAAATCGGACTTGACTCGGCCGCGGCGAAAACATGGGGAATTCTCCTGTCGATGACGTTGCTTGCTCTTTTGTTTAAATGGTTCACAGACTGGTTTTTACAGACGGAAATTGGGCTTGCGATTCGGGCGACGGGCGATAATCCGCGCATGATTCGCAGCCTGTCGGCGAACACCAATTTGCTCATTGTCTTAGGGTTGGGCCTTTCCAATGCCATGGTCGCGTTCTCGGGGGCGCTTGTTGCCCAGTACGGCGCGTTTGCCGATGTCGGGATGGGAATTGGCATGATCATTATCGGTCTGGCTTCTGTCATTATCGGCGAAGCGGTATTTGGAACGAAAACGATCGCGCGAGCCACGCTTGCCGTGATCGGTGGAGCGATCATTTACCGCATTGTTGTGAGTCTCGCTTTGCGCGTCCAATTTCTCGAAACAGGGGATGTGAAGCTCATTACGGCATGCATTGTCATTTTGGCGCTCGTTGTTCCGCAAATGGTTCGTCAACAAAAAGAGAAAAAACGCAAAGAAGAAAAAAGATGGAATCGAGCGCAGGTGATGGACGTTGCCGCAACGGGAAAGGGTGAGGCGGATGTTGCAGTTAAAAGGGATTTATAAAGTGTTTCATGAGGGAACGCCTGACGAAAAGATCGCGCTCCAAAACATTCATTTAACACTTCGAAAAGGAGATTTTGTCACTGTGATCGGCAGCAACGGAGCAGGAAAATCAACCTTGATGAATTTGATTTCAGGAGTGTTGTTTCCTGATGAAGGGACGATTTGGATTGACGGTCAAGATGTCACCATGATGCCGGAATACGTCCGCTCCCGCTATATCGGAAGGGTGTTTCAAGATCCGATGGCCGGAACGGCGCCAAACATGACGATTGAGGAGAATTTGGCGATGGCGTATACACGCAATCAAAAGCGCACGCTCCGCCGCGGAGTGACGAAAAAACGGCGCGATGATTTTCGCGAGTTGCTCTCCACCCTTCATCTCGGTTTAGAAAACCGTCTTCAGGCGAAAGTCGGCTTGCTCTCGGGCGGAGAGCGGCAGGCGTTGTCTTTGCTTATGGCGACCTTCACCGAACCTGCCATTTTGCTGCTCGATGAACATACAGCGGCTCTCGATCCAGCCAGAGCGGAGTTGATCACCAACTTAACAAAAGAGATTGTGGAGCGATATCGATTGACGACCTTGATGGTCACCCATAATATGCAGCAGGCCATCGATTTAGGAAACCGCCTCATCATGATGGATAAAGGGCAGATCATTTTCGAAGTGGATGAGAATGAAAAGAAAAGCTTAACGGTAGAAAAGTTGCTCGCAGAATTCCAACGCATTCGCGGGGAACAGCTCGCAAGCGATCGTGCGGTATTGAGCTGATCGATCAGCCATTCAAATACCATGGGGAGGAGGAATGGCATGGAACTCGATTTTCCGATTGTGCAAGTATTGAATGAAGAAGGAACGATTGTGCAGCCTGAATATCGTGAACAAATCACGAAAGAATTGACGATGACGATGTACCGCCATCTGATTCGCACGAGAATGGTTGACCGAAAATGTATCAGCCTGCAGCGGCAAGGGCGCATCGGGACGTATGTGCCGTACGAAGGGCAAGAGGCGTGTCAAGTCGGAAGCGCGCTTGCACTCAACGATGGTGATTGGATGTTTCCGACCTATCGCGATCATGGGGCGATGATGACATTCGGCCGTTCCTTAACGCAAACGCTTTTATACTGGAAAGGGCGGACGGAAGGGTGTGTTCCACCTGAGGGAAAAAAAATCGTTCCGCCGAGCGTTCCGATTGCCACGCAACTCCCTCATGCAGCGGGGGCGGCGTGCGCCGAAAAATGGAAGGGGACGAAAAATGCGGTGATTGTGTACTTCGGTGATGGGGCGACATCAGAAGGAGATTTCCATGAGGGATTGAATTTCGCGAGCGTTTTCAACGCGCCTGTCGTCTTTTTCAACCAAAACAACCAATATGCGATTTCTGTTCCGATCACCCGTCAGATGAAGACAAAAACGATCGCGCAAAAAGCGTTGGCGTACGATATTCCCGGCCTTCGCATCGATGGAAATGACGTGTTTGCCGTGTATTTCAAAACAACTGAGGCGCTCGAGCGGGCGAGAAACGGAGGGGGGCCGACGTTAATCGAAGCGGTGACATGGCGTTATGGCGCCCATACGACGTCCGATGACCCGTCCAGATATCGCGACCAGGAGGAAAGCCAAAAACGGCGCGAAACAACCGATCCGATTAAGCGGGTCGAGCGGTTGATGCAGCGGGAAGGCTGGTGGGATGAAAAGTGGGCGAATCAAGTGCAAGAGGAAGTGAACGCCGAAATCGAGCAGGCGGTTGTGGAAATGGAGAGCTATCCAAAAGCGAATGTATCTGACATGTTTGACTTTGTGTTCGCCCAACCGACATGGACGATTGCGGAGCAGAAAGAAGCGTATCTTCAGTGGAAGCGGGGGATGGCAAGATGATCACCGAGGTGGGGACGAAATCGCTGACCCTTGTGCAAGCGGTCAATGACGCGCTTCGCATCATGTTAAAAGAGCGTGAAGATGTCATCGTGCTCGGAGAAGACGTCGGGAAAAACGGCGGGGTGTTTCGCGCCACGGACGGATTGCTGGAGGAATTTGGCGAGGAGAGGGTGATGGACACGCCGTTAAGCGAGGCAGGATTTACTGGTGCAGCGATTGGAATGGCGCTTGGTGGATTTCGTCCTGTCGTAGAAATTCAGTTTTTAGGTTTTATCTATCCAGCCTATGAACAAATCATGACCCATGCGGCACGCATGCGTGCGCGGACGAGAGGGCATTTTACCGTGCCCTTGGTCATTCGCGCCCCGTACGGCGCGGGCGTGCGGGCCCCGGAAATTCATTCGGACAGCACGGAAGCGCTGTTTACCCATATGCCAGGCATCAAAGTCGTCTGTCCCGCGTCGCCGTATGACGCCAAAGGGTTGCTCATCGCCGCGATTGAAGACCCGGACCCTGTTCTCTTCTTAGAACCGATGCGCAGTTATCGTGCGTTTCGCGAAGACGTTCCGGAAGGAAAATATACGATTGAAATTGGCAAAGGGAAAAAACTACGTGAAGGGGACGACGTGACCGTCATCGCCTGGGGCGCTATGGTGCCGGTCGCCATGAAGGCGGCGGAAGAGGCGGCGAAAAAAGGGATTGATGCCGATGTCATCGACTTGCGCACCCTTTACCCGCTCGATAAAGATATGATTGCCGAGTCGGTGCAAAAGACAGGAAGAGCCGTCATTGTCCAAGAAGCGCATGCGACCGGTGGGTTAGCCAATGACATTCTCGCCGTCATCAATGACACATCGTTTTTCTATCAACATGCACCAGTCGAACGGGTGACGGGATTTGACGTTCCGGTTCCGTTTTTCGCCTATGAAGACGATTATTTGCCAACGCCGTCGCGCGTGCTGCACGCGATGGAAAAAGTGATGCGTTTCTAGTTGCATCCGACATGAATCGGAAGCGCAAAGAAAGAGCCATGCCTTTTCGGCTGGCTCTTTTTCTTTCTTCGATAAGCCGTATGACGGCCGCGTCGATCGTTTTTTGCGCAGCCATCTCGTTGATGGGATGGTGCTGATGTTACTCCCGATGATCGGCCAGCTGTTTTCGATACTCTTTTCCTTTTTGCACGTATGTATCAATCGACAGCTGGATGAGAGCAAGGTCTTTGTCCGTCAGTTCACGCACCACTTTTCCAGGCGAGCCGACAACGAGCGAGCGGGGCGGAATCTTTTTGCCGGACGGAATCAACGTGTTGGCGCCGATGATGCATTCTTCACCGATTTCGGCCCCATCCAAAATCGTCGACCCCATGCCGATGATCGACCGTTTGCGGATCGTGCAGCCATGAAGGATCACATTATGCCCGACCGTCACCTCATCTTCAACGACAAGCGGCGACCCTTCGTACAAATGGCAGGTCGTATTGTCTTGAATGCTCGTTCGGGCGCCGATTGTAATCGGCCCTTCATCTCCGCGCAGGACCGCGTTGAACCAAATCGTCGATTCCGGACCGACGGTGACGTCTCCGATCAAATAGGCTCCCGGGGCAATGAATGCGGTTTCATGAACATTCGGACGTTTTCCGTTATACGGGTATAGCATCCCCACATCCCCCTTCATTTGGTGAACTGTGTCATGATCAGTATAACACATTTTGCACGGGGACGGAAATAAGCGGAATGCACGATATCTTTTCCGCTGCCAAGAACCATCCATTCATGTACCAATGCCTTACGGGGCGAGCAAAAGCGGCAATGAGGCGGTCGTCATCCTTTGATGGCAAGGCGCAAATCTGCAATCGCCGTTTCGTGTTCAATCGATCGGCGGCATAACATATCGATGATCCGTTCTTGGCGCAGCCATAGCTGCATTTGTTGCTCTTGATTTTGTTCAAGCCGTTTGACGATCACATCGATTTCCTGAATGGCTTGATGAACAGCGGCAACTCCTTTTTGCCATTTCAGCTTTGACTTCATTCAGCTCTGCTTTTGTCGCCGCATTGGTTTTGATGTCCTCGAGCTCCTGCTTGGTCGCCAGATTGTTTCTCATCTCTGACATTTCTTGCTGTATGACCCAATCTTGTCCAAAACAAGACGCCACGGTTCGCTCATTGGCAACATCCGTTCTGAATTGGCAATGAAGATAAGGAATTTGCGGTGGGCGCAAAGATGCAGGTGAAATGGAAGAGAGGAAATGGTGCTGTTGCGGAAGCGACGATTCCCTGTCATTGATTATACATGAATCAACAAGACGCGGAAAAGGTTTTTTCTGTACGATGAAAAGATGTATTTTTTATTTGAATAATATTATTTTTCTTAATGTTTCTTTATTATAATGTGAAATTATGAATCATGCAAAATTTTTTTGACAATATAAACATAATGAATTATTATATTAAAAGAATTTAAAGGAGGTAAGTAGTGGTTATGTCATCCATTGACAAGCAACAAATCGCTGCCAGCGTTCCTCAGCGCGGCTTTTTCGGCCATCCGAAAGGGTTGTTTACGCTCTTTTTCACGGAATTTTGGGAACGCTTTTCGTATTACGGCATGCGCGCCATTTTAGTGTATTACATGTATTATGAAGTATCGAAAGGCGGGCTCGGGCTTGATGAGCATCTGGCGCTCGCGATTATGTCGATTTATGGGGCGCTGGTGTACATGTCCGGAATCATTGGCGGTTGGCTTGCTGACCGGGTGTTTGGCACGTCGCGCGCGGTCTTTTACGGCGGCCTTCTCATTATGGCCGGTCATATCGCCTTGGCGATTCCAGGCGGGGTGGCGGCGCTGTTTGTGTCCATGGCGCTCATTGTCTTGGGAACTGGGTTGTTAAAACCGAACGTTTCGAGCATTGTCGGCGATATGTACAAGCCTGGCGATGACCGCCGCGACGCCGGATTCAGCATTTTTTACATGGGGATTAACCTTGGCGCCTTTTTGGCTCCGCTTGTTGTCGGTACCGCGGGGATGAAGTATAACTTCCACCTCGGCTTCGGACTTGCGGCCGTCGGGATGTTTCTCGGATTGATTGTCTTCATCGCGACAAGAAAGAAAAACCTCGGGTTGGCCGGGACGTATGTGCCGAATCCATTGACGCCAGCGGAAAAGAAAAAAGCGGCTTCCATCATGGCCGTAGGGGCGGTCGTGATTGCCGTGCTGCTAGCCATCTTGATTCCAAACGGCTGGTTCACGGTGGAAACGTTTATTTCTCTTGTCGGCATCTTAGGCATCATCATCCCGATCATCTATTTTGTCGTCATGTACCGCAGCCCGAAAACGACGGCTGAAGAGCGGTCGCGCGTGATCGCGTACATTCCGTTGTTCATCGCTTCAGCGATGTTTTGGGCCATTCAAGAACAAGGATCGACCATTTTGGCGAACTATGCGGACAAGAGGACGCAGTTGCATGTAGCAGGCATCCACTTGTCGCCTGCATGGTTCCAGTCGCTGAACCCGTTATTTATTATCATTTTGGCTCCGGTGTTCGCGTGGATGTGGGTGAAGCTTGGCAAACGGCAGCCGACGATCCCGCAAAAATTCGCGCTCGGCTTGTTGTTCGCCGGCCTGTCGTTCATCGTTATCCTCGTGCCGGGGCATTTGAGCGGCGGAGGGCTTGTCCATCCGATTTGGCTCGTGTTAAGCTACTTCATCGTCGTGCTCGGGGAGCTTTGCCTGTCCCCGGTCGGCCTGTCGGCGACGACGAAACTTGCCCCTGCCGCTTTCTCAGCGCAAACGATGAGCCTTTGGTTTCTATCGAACGCCGCCGCGCAAGCGATCAACGCTCAGCTTGTGCGCTTCTATACGCCCGAAAACGAAACGGCCTATTTCGGCACGATCGGCGGGGCGGCGGTTGTGTTAAGCGTCATCTTGTTTTTGCTCGCCCCGAGCATTCAGCGGCTCATGAAGGGCGTTCGTTAATATCACGCTGATGTTTGTATCAACAGGGAAAACAGATGATCCAAAAGATTACAAATCTGTGACAGGATGCTCTGCGTTGGCAGAGCTTCTTTTTTTATTCAAAAAATATTTACATAAATCAAAAAATAAGTTCAGATGGTGTTTACAAAAATGGATTACGATGGAATAGAAAAAGAGGAAAGGGGAGAAAAGCGGATGGCGTTTCTTGAGCTGGTTGAGGTGACGAAATCGTATGGAGGCAAAAAGAGCGCGGTCGAGAATGTGAATGTCGCGATTGAATCAGGGGAGTTTTTTGTTCTTGTCGGCCCATCGGGATGCGGCAAAAGCACGATTTTGCGGCTGATCGCTGGCCTTGAGCCGCTGACATCAGGATATGTATTGATCGATGGACAAGTGGCGAATGATTGGCCCCCTCACGCCCGCCGGTTATCGATGGTCTTTCAAAATTATGCGCTATATCCCCATTTGACGGTGGAGCAAAATATGCGGATTGTCTTGCAGGCGCAAAAGGTGCCGAAAGAAGAACAAGTGAAACGTTGCATGGAAGCGGCGGAATTGCTTGGATTGACCGATGTGCTGCATAGGAAGCCGCGGGAATTGTCAGGGGGGCAGCGTCAACGCGTTGCCTTAGGGCGAGCGATTGTCGCGCAGACTCCGCTTTGTTTGATGGATGAACCGCTCTCCAATTTAGATGCCAAGCTGCGTGCGAAAATGAGGAGCGAGCTTCGACGTTTGCAACGTCAGCTCGGCATGACTGTGATTTATGTCACGCACGATCAGACGGAAGCGATGACCATGGCTGACCGGATGATGATTTTGCATGATGGCCGTCCGCAACAAATCGGCAGTCCGCTTGATGTATACAATAGCCCAGATAACACGTTTGTCGCTTCATTTATCGGAACACCGCCGATGAATTTGGCGGAAGCGCATGTGCTGAACCATTCCCTCTTATTGCAAAACGAGCGGCCCATCCGTCTTCGGCGTCGTTCTTTGCCGAAGGCTGAACGGGTGATCGTCGGACTGCGGCCGGAACATATTGAGCCGGCGGAATCAGGAGAAGAATCTATGGCCGTCAAAGTCAGCCATGTCGAGTGGCTCGGCAATGAAACGTTAGTGACGTTTGAGTTGGCAAAAAATCTTTATTGGACAGCACGATGGAATGGACAATGGCGCATCCGTTTGGGAGAAGTGGTGCCATTGACGTTTGATGAGCAGGATTTCCTGTTTTTCGATGCGTCTGGAAAGCGAATTGGAGCCCCGTCCATCAAGCGGGAGGAGGTGTGGGTTCACCAATGAATGAGCGTGTTTCAACGGTTCCCTCCCCAGCGCCATGGTCGGTCCGGACGAAGCGGGAGGCGCGGCAGGCCGCAATAAAATCGTGGTTGGAAGGGATGGTGTATCTTTGTCCTTCGCTCCTACTGTTTGGCGTGTTTCTCTTTTACCCGTTGGGGAGAACGATGTATTTAAGCGTGTTTCACACCGATTATCAAGGGCACCCGACGGAATTTGTCGGTTTGGCGCATTTTGTTGCTCTTCTTCAAGATGCATCGTTTTGGCATAGTTTGAAGGCGACGGTTCTATTTGCGGCGCTCACTGTCCCGACGACGGTCGCCGTTTCGTTCGGTTTAGCGTTGCTCGCTCATGAAACACGGAAAGGAATCGGGATCTTTCGGACGATTTTTGCCTCTACGATGGGGATGAGCGTGGGAGTCGCTTCGGTGATTTGGATGTTTATGTACAATCCGGCGATCGGGATCATCAATCGTTTGGTGTCCGCGATCGGCGGGACTCCTGTTTCATGGCTTCTTGACCAGGACACGGCATTGTATGCGGTGGCGGCGGCGACGATCTGGATGAATATCGGACTGACCTTTTTATTGTTGCTGGCCGGTCTGCAAAACATCGATCCATCCTTGTACGAAAGCGCCCGCATCGCTGGAATGAGCTATTGGCGGCAGCTGTGGACAGTGACTGTGCCGCTGTTGTCGCCAACGTTGTTTTTTGTCACGACGGTCTCGCTTATTCAAGCGCTGCAAACGTTTGGACAAATTGACTTTTTAACGAAAGGCGGGCCGGTGGAGGCTACGAATGTGTTCGTTTACGCGATTTACCGGGAAGCGTTCGTCAACTATCAGTTTGGTTCCGCGAGCGCGCAAGCCCTTGTCCTTTTTCTCATCATCGCCATCGTCACGTTTTTGCAGTTTCGGTTTGCTGAGAGGAAGGTGCACTACCAATGAAAATAGCGCGGGCAACGGCTCACTATGTGTTGTTATGCCTATGCTCGGTTGTAATCTTGTTTCCAGTGGCTTATGCTCTTCTGATGAGTTTGATGGATGGAGCCGCTATTTTGTCAGGACGCCTATGGCCTGAGAAGGGGACATTGGTCAATTATGAGGCCGCGTTTCAACAGGCTCCGCTTGGGAGATATTTATGGAACAGCTTTTTTGTGGCTTTCATGATTACAGTGGGGCGCCTCATCGTGTCAAGTCTCGCCGCTTTCGCTTTTGTGTTTCTCCGCTTTCCCGGTCGGGATCGGTGGTTTTACGTGTGCATTGCCACGATGCTCGTTCCGTGGGAAGCGACTGTGATCCCAAATTTTTTGACCATCCAAGCGCTTGGCTGGACAAACCATTACGCAGGACTCATCGTGCCGTTTTGGGCGATGGCGTTTGGCATCTTTTTATTGCGGCAACAGTTTAAGCAAATTCCGCACGAGCTGTATGAGGCGGCGCAGTTATCTGGGATGGGGAATTTCCGCTTTTTTTGCCGCGTCGTGCTGCCGCTTTCAAAAACGAGTTTGGTGACGCTGGCTGTTTATAGTTTTTTGGACGCTTGGAATATGTATTTATGGCCGCTGCTCGTTACAAACGATGACCGTGTCCGCACCGTGCAGATCGGGCTCAAGCAGCTGCAGACGCAAGAGATCGCCAGCAGCTGGGGCGTCGTTATGGCAGCGGCGGTTATCGCGATGCTTCCAACTTTGTTGCTGTTGTTTGCTGGACAGAAGCAATTGCGAAAAGGGCTTATGCAAGGAGCGATTCAATAGCGAGGAGGAGAAACAAGATGAGAAAGGTTTTAGCCAGTTTCTTAGCTTTAATGTTTATTGGATTTGCCGCGGGATGCTCAAGCGAAGATGCGGGCGAAGCGGCGGGAGGCAAAACAGAAGTGGTGTTTTGGCATTCGATGAGCGGGGATTTGGAGCCGGTCTTAAATGACATTGTCGCTGATTTTAACCAAACCCATCCAGAGATTGAGGTGAAGCCAGTATTTCAAGGCACCTATGAGGAGGCGCTGACGAAATGGAATGCGGCAGCAGGGACAAAAGACGCCCCGACGATCATGCAGACGTTTGAAGTCGGAACAAAGCATATGATCGACAGTGGAAAGATTGTTCCAGTGCAAACGTGGATCGATAAAGACAAGTATGATGTCTCACAATGGGAGAAAAACATTGTCAATTATTATACCGTGAACGGGCGGATTTACTCGATGCCATTTAACTCATCCACCCCTGTACTCATTTATAACAAAGATGCGTTCCGCGAAGCCGGGCTTGATCCGGAAAAACCGCCTCTCACCTATAGCGAGTTGAAGGAAGCGGCGAAAAAGCTGACAAAGAAAAAAGGAAAAGAAACCGAACGGTACGGATTCTCGATTTTGAACTACGGCTGGTTTTTTGAAGAAATGGTGGCCGTACAAGGCGGACTGTATGTGAACAACAACAATGGACGGAGCAGTGATGCGACAAAAGCGGTATTCAATGGAGATGAGGGGAAGCGCGTATTTGAGCTGATCAGCGACATGTACCGAGACGGCACGTTTTACAACGCCGGTCAAAACTGGGACGACATGCGCGCCGCCTTCCAAGCAGGAAAAATCGCCATGTATTTGGATTCGTCCGCTGGTGTAAAAACGTTGATCGATAACTCGCCATTTGACGTTGGCGTTTCGTATTTGCCTGTCCCGGATGGCGTGGAACGTCAAGGCGTCGTAATTGGCGGCGCTTCGCTCTGGATGATGGAAGGAAGCAGCGAAAAGGAGCAAAAAGCGGCGTGGGAGTTCATGAAATACTTGACAACCGCTCCTGTCCAAGCTGAGTGGCATGTGCGCACAGGGTATTTTGCCATTAACCCGGCTGCGTACGATGAGCCGCTCGTCAAAGAGGAGTGGGCGAAATACCCACAATTAAAAGTGACGGTGGATCAGCTGCATGAAACAAAATCAACCCCTGCTACCCAAGGGGCGCTCATCACCGTCTTCCCTGAATCTCGGCAACATGTCGTGAAAGCGATGGAACGGTTGTACGAAGGAATCGATCCGCAAAACGCGCTCGATCAGGCGGCGGAAGAGACAAATCGGGTGTTGCAGGAGGCCGGAAACTGACCTGACCAACCGGACAAGCGTCCAGGTGGAGCTGCCGGATAGGCAAATCCAATGCTCGTTCGGGAAACCGATCTCCTTAATCAGTGAAGGGTTCTGCAAGGACCAGGCATGGACAAGGGCATTTACGTGTAATGTCATACGGAACGATTAGCGATGGCAAAAAAGATTGCCATCGCTAATCGTGTTGATCGGAAAGTTATTCTAAAAAATCAAATAAATAATTTTTTCCAAACTGTAGGGTGCGAAATGTAAGTTGTATCGATTTTATTTTCTTAAATATTGCTTTTTTATTGAGTATGTTATAATCCAAAAAACACAAGGGGTATACACAAATAAAAATACATTATAGGCTATTTCAGGCTCCCCTATATATATTATTTTATCTACTCCAAAATTGATCACCCAATATATTATTACGATAATAAAATAGGCTATAGCATGCAGGAGAAATGATATAGGAGGATTCATTTGATTTATTCTTTGTAATACGTAGTCTATCAATAAGGAGATTGGTATACCGAACAAAATAACTAGCGGAAGTACACATATTATAGAGTAGAGTAAGGACTTGACAAGAACTTCTAATAGTCCCTCTAAAATATTTAATTCCTTTGATACAGTGACACCTTTGGATTCAATTAGATAATATAAAAAACCTGAATTAATTGAAGTTAGTATCCCTGATATCAATTTTATCTTTATATCCCTAAACAATGAAATCCTCCCTCTAGAAATGTTTCCTTGATGAAAAGTCGTTAACGTCGTCTTCTTTTATCGTATCAACAGTTTGCGACTATTGTAAAGATGTTTTGTCACGGATTTAGGGAAGATATTGAAGATATTAAAGCGCCAAAATCATAGAGTTTTCTTCGTGATACACCGGTGGCTATGTCGTTGACAATGGTGCTGTTATTTTTTGTCGTTGCTCCGTTTGCCGGAAAATCGTTTATCGAGAAGGAGTTAAGCGGCGGTGTCAATTTTCTTGTCTTCTCTCTTATGCAAGGAATCACGTTTGCTGCAGGAGTCTATGTCGTACTAGCAGGCGCACTGGTCACAGGTGCGCCGCCCATGGGGTACATCCTAACCCGATGGGACGGGGTGATGACACCCCCCTAAACTTGGGCGTTGTCCGAACCAGAAATGGATGAGGACGCAAACGATCCAAGAATCCCATGCCTTTAAGCGTGTGGAGTGTCAATCTACTTTCTTCAGCAAATGCATCTCCTCCTCCACTCTCGCGATGCGGCCAAGTTGATAATCAAGCCGCTGATGAATGAGGGAGATGTCTTCTTTTGTCGCCATTTGCTCGCGAATGCCGGCCATTTCTCCGCGGAGGCTGGCGATTTCATGGCGCATGCCGTCTTGAATGCTGCGCTGTTCGAGTTGATTGTCGCGGATCGCTTTGATCATTTCCGTGTTTTCTTTCATCTGCTCCTTCAGCCAGCGCAGCTCTTCTTCCTGTTTGTCCATCCGTTGCTCAAGTTTGTCCACCCGTTGTTCAAGTTGACCCAATTTTTGCTTCACCGTTTGCATGTCTTGCTTCAGGACGGACATGTCATCGACAAGTCCTTGAACAAGTGTGGTTAACTGCCGCAACAGCTCTTCCATGAAGAAACCTCCTTATCGAGATGGGATTCACTCGGGGCGTTTCAACCATGAAACGTGAGGAGTCCAAGATGTGGAAATAGGAGAGGAAACGCCTACAAGCTCATTATATCATGGCTTGGCTAGGTCATCACTCCTAAATTGAGGGAAAGAAAAGGGATAAATAGGGGGTGTGTTGAATACGTCATTAGCAGAAGTTGTGGTAGTTTGAAGAAAATAGATTGATAGGAGAGGGAATATGAACGCATGGATCAAGGGAAGAAATGCGGCGCTTATGTGTATGGCGTCCGTCTTTTTATTTTCCTGCAGCAATGCGGCTGATCGCGGCGTCGAGGAAGTGCTGGCAGCGCCAAACGAACTGGCGGGGCAAACAATCGAGCATCCACCGCTGCCGAGTCCGATCGATAAGATGGTGATAGCGTCAGCCTCTGCCAAACAAGCGGCGCCGAACCCGAACGAAGTGCGCATCACCATCAGCGCGGCGGGCGATGTGACGCTCGGGCGCGATGAAAATTATGGCTATGCGTATTCGTTTGATGAAGAAGCGAAGAAGCACGGCTTGCGCTATTTTACGAAATACATTGAGCCGATCTTCAAAAAGGACGATTTTACGACCGTCAATTTGGAAACGACGCTGACGACCTCGACGCGGAAGGCAAGCAAGAAATTTCGTTTTCGCGGCCACCCGAGTTATGCGAAAATCTTAACCTATGGCGGCATTGATGCTGTGAATCTGGCCAATAATCATACATACGATTACTTGCAACGAGGATACAATGACACGATTGCCTGTTTAAAAAAGGAAAACATCGGTTATTTCGGCCGCACGCTCCGGCTGTTGAAAACGGTCAAAGGCATTCAAGTTGGAGCGCTTGGCTATGAAGGCTGGAGCAACACCAGCACGTTGCGCAAGCAAATCGCCAACGATATTCGCACGCTTCGGAAACAAGGAGCCGACATCGTTTTCGTCCATTTCCATTGGGGAGTGGAACGAAGCTATGTGCCAAACAGCACGCAAAAGGCGCTCGGCCGCTTTGCGATTGACAGCGGCGCCGATTTGGTCGTCGGCCATCATCCGCATGTCATTCAAGGGATTGAGGAGTATAAAGGGAAGTTCATCGTCTACAGCCTCGGCAATTTTATGTTCGGCGGAAACAAAAATCCGAGCGACAAAGATACGTTTGTCTTCCAGCAAGTGTTCTCTTTTCAAAACGGCAAGCGGACGGCCAAAAAAGAAATCCGCGTCATCCCATTTCGCATTTCATCGGTGACGACAAGAAACAATTATCAGCCGATGCCGTTAGCGGGAGGGGAAGCAGCCCGAGTGAAACGGAAAATTGTCTCGCTGTCGGCGAAAATCAAAAAGCCGACTTGGACCGCGTACGAAGTGAAGTAAAAAAGGATGGCCCTTGTTTCGGCCATCCTTTCGCTTTTTGCAAGGTTAAGAGCGATCATTGATTAAGTTGGCGACGAGCACGTACCGCTGCGGAGCAGGGCCGACGTAGCGGAACGGATAGCACGTGGAAACGGTGAGTGTCGCTTTCGGCTTTGGAACGATGACCGTCCGGTCGTCGGCGTCGACGATGCGCACTTTGCGCACTTTATAGGTGAATGTGCCGGCGGACGTACGGACGATCAAGATATCGCCTTGGCCGACTTCGCCAAGACGGCGGAAGACCGTGTCACGATGGCCAGAAAGCACGCAGTTGTCCGCCTCTCCTGGCAGGACACTGCCGGCGTAATGGCCGACCCCTTTTTCCAACTCGTTTTCATCTGTACCGTGGTAAATCGCTAGGCTCATGTTGAGCTTCGGGATGATAAGCTCGCCGATTTGTTCACCGATTTTTGGCAGCTTTGGGTAGAGTGGATCCTGGATTTGAATCGGTGCGGCGTCCACTGATCGCTTTGTTTCAGCGGCCAGCGGCTTGACCGCTTCCAGGCCGCTTTTCCATTTCAGAGCACTAATGCCGACTGCGGCGATTCCTGCTGCGATCAAGCTTGCTCCAAAAAAGCGCACGAGCCGTTTCCGGTTCATTTATTTCGCCTCGGCTCCTTGGCGGAAGCGGACAAGGAATGCGCCGACACCGATTAAGGTCAAACCAAAAAGCATATAAGCGGCATACGGGGATGCCGTCTTCGGCAGTTTCGCTCCGGCTTCGGTCCGCTTCAGCGGTTTCGGCGGCGCCGGTTTCACCACTTTTTCGATTTTCGCTGCCTGGCCGCTCTGTTGCAAGTCTTTGCCGATTTCATCGAATATGTCGGAGGCAAACATCTCTTCGGTCACGACAAAATCAGCCAGTAGCTCGCCTTCGGTGCTGTAAATTTCAACAAGCAAATCGTAGCCGTTCGCTGATTCCATTGTCAGCAGCGTCGACAGGCTGAGCGGCTTTTTCTCGCCACCTTTTGTCAAATAAAACTTCGCTTCCAGCTGAAATGTGGAAAGCAGGTCGGTCCATACATTGGCGATCTCAGCGATTTGCGTTGGCGATAGCTCCGTCACGCTCGTAAAATCGTACGCACCGATCGCCTCAAGCCGTTGGCCGATTTCTTCCATTTTCTCGGCGAATTGCGGATCTTCCATATTCAGCGATTCAAAATGGTTATAGAGCTTTTCCAACTCTGCGTCCGTCAAACCAAGCTCGTCTAAATCCGGAAGCAAGTAGTCGATGACTGACTCCGACAGTTCCTCGACCGTCGCATAATTGTCAAGCGAATCGTCGTTTTTAGACAGCAGTTTTTCCAATTGCGTTTTCGTCATGCCAATTTCTTGTAAAAATTTGTTTAATGTTTCTTCGGTCAACGGCGTCAAATTTCGATAATAATCGACGATATCTTTCAGCTCGCCGATCGAGTGGTAATCGGCCAACGATTCGCCGTGCCGATCAAGAAGGGCGATGAGCTCTTCCTTTGTCATTCCGCGTTCGTTTAGAAAGGCGGCCAGCGTTTCATCAGTGATCGGAACGGAGTAATCTTTAAACAGTTCGATATATTCTTCCAGATCATTGTAAAATAAAAACACATCAGTAATGGCCTGTGACTCTTCCATTTCCCCATTGTCGATGAGCATTTGTCGAAGCTGTTGTTCGGTCAATCCGTGTTTGGCGAGCAACTGAGCTAAATTTTCTTCCGTGAGCGGCTCGCCGAACTCACGGCGCATTTCGTCCACGCTGTCAAACTCATCGAGCGAATAGCCTTCATAGTCCAAATAATTTTCCAGCTCTTCGACTGTGATCCCTGCTTCATTTAAATACTGCTCTAAAGCTGGATCGTTGCGTTCAATGGCGAACGCTGAAGCTGGCCATACAGTGGCTATGGATGCGGCCAAGGCAAAAGGAACGATGTTTTTCATGTCGTGACCTCCGTTTGTTTGTATATACGAATTCAGTATATAGGGACATGAAAGGGACGAAAATAGTGAAATATATGGAAATTTTTATATAGAACACCCTCCCTGTTTACATCTAATGTTTTCCACGTATGACTTTTTAGAGGCAACGTATGCTAACCGTTGAACGGGAGCTGTCGAGCAAAAGGAGGTGGAGGTACAATGGATCGCTTATTCCGTCTGTTCCGCGTTCAGCGCGGCCGCGGGTTGTGGAATCCATGGTTGGGGGTTGTTAGACGGCGAAGAAACCATAACGCCATTTGGACGCTCGTCAGCGTAAGCTTAGGAGCGGTGGCAGCCGCGATGTTGGGGGCGAGACAAGGGAGACGCATGGCGCCGATGACGCAAGGACCGATGCGAAACGTGATTCGCGGCCTCAACCGCTGGATGAGCCGGCGGATGGGAACGATGCAGCTTGTTGCAATGGATTTTCCTGCAAAATCATCCAAAAGTAATGAGATGTAGCCGCTTGTGATAGTATTGGATGACCGATGGGATCATGGAAAAGGGTGTTCCAAAATGATGGATGGGCACCCTTTTGTTTTGTCCTAATGATTTTGAAGGTTGAAAAAGATAGAAGATTGTAGCATAATATTTTTATTAACTAAATATTCAGAAATATAAAATAAAAGCGAAGCGTTCTTGGTACATGAAAAAAGATTTGATGCAAAAAAGGGGGGAGAATGGATGACGCAGATCGAAATGGAGTGGATAGGAGATGAAATGTACCGCGTTCCGATCCCAGTCCCATTTCCGATGAAGCATGTTTATTGTTATGTATGCCGAGAAACGGATGGATGGAGCATTGTCGACGTCGGCTTTCGCTATCCAGAGGCGATTAGCGCTTGGGAAGCAGTGTTTCGGCAGCTTGGAATCAAACCGCGGCATGTTCAGGCCATTTACATCACTCACTTTCATCCGGATCATTTTGGCTTGGCTGGGTGGATGCAACAGCAGACGGAGGCGCCTGTCTGGATCAGCGAGCCGGATTATGCGATGGCGGAACGAGTGTGGGGGGAAGAGAGCGTTCAGGCGAGCGAAGTGGGTGCCATGTTTCGCCGCCATGGTGTGCCGGATGAGTTGGTAACGGACATTGAGGAGAGCATGTGGAAGCTGTCGTTGCGCGTTAGCCCGTTTCCGGTGCTAACCGTTTTGGATCGTTCGGAAATTGTGCTGGGGCAGCGGCGATGGGCGGTCATCCCGGTCCCGGGGCACAGCGATGGATTGATCAGCTTTTATCAGCCGGAATCGCGCCAGTTGCTTGCATCAGATCATGTGCTTGATCGCATTACTCCGAACATTAGTGTATGGCCCGGCGCTTATCCAAATCCGCTCGAGCAATATTTTGCCTCGCTTCGCAAAGTGGAGGAACTGGAGGTGGATGTGGCTCTTCCTGCCCATGGCGCGGTCATTCGCCAATTTCGCGAGCGGATCAGCGACATTTTCCGCCACCACGAACAACGGTTGCAAAAAATGAAAACGCTAGCAACATCGGGGCGCACCGCCTATGAAGTGGCCCATCTTGTGTTCGGCCATAAGCCGCTGACCGCGCACCAATGGCGGTTTGCAGTGGCTGAGACATTGGCGCATTTGGAATATTTGGTGTCTGTCGGTGAATTGCAAAAAGAGGAGCATCGACATGCAATCGTTTATCGGCAATGACCGATGTCCAGCTGCTAGAGAGTTGGAATCTTTTTGTATTATTGTGTGGCGCATGGACGAACAAAGAAAGGCTTGAACGGATGGAAAAAGCAATGACTGGGCTGTATGATGTGAAGCGAGGCGATGTCGTTTTGTTGCTGAATGGTGAGGGGGAAAAGCAGCGAAATAGCCTAAGGAGCTGGCTGGTCAACCGTTGTCCATCGGTTTCATGAAAATTTGTCGCTCCAATGGGGCGATTACGGTGTATAATGGGGGAGGTGTAGGCATAGCAAAAGAGCCCTTGAATGGTGAGACAGGGAGATGAAACCGATGTGGCAATCGATCAACCGTCGGCTTGAGAAGGCGCTGCCGTTTCTTACGCCGGCGAGCGTGGCGGCCGGCATCTGGCTGGCGGACGAACTGCACGGCTATGCCGCGCTTGTGCCGTGGCTGTTTGCGTTGATGACGTTTAGCGGCAGTTTGCGCTTGCGTTTGGCCAATTTGAAAGAGGCGCTCATTCACCCTGGCCCGATCGCTGCGGCGCTATGTCTGCTCCATTTCATCATCCCGCTGTGGGCGTTTGGGCTTGGACATCTGTTTTTTGGCAGCGACCGTTGGACGGTGATCGGGTTTGTGTTGGCGGCCGCTATTCCGACCGGGGTGACAAGCTTTATCTGGGTGTCGCTCGGCCGCGGAAACTTGGCGCTTGCCCTTTCTGTCATTTTGATTGATACGTTTTTATCGCCCATCGTTGTGCCGCTGACGTTGCTTGTATTGGCCGGAAGCGTGGTCGAGCTCGACGTGGGCCAGATGATGCTCGGCTTGTTTTTTATGATTATTTTGCCGTCACTAGCCGGCATGTTCGTGGGCGAACGGCTGTCTGCTCAAGCGAACGAGCAGCTGGCGGTGGTGCTGTCCCCGTTTTCCAAGCTGGCGCTGGCGCTTGTCGTCATGATCAACAGCGCAGTCGTCGCCCCGTATTTTGGCCGTGTTGACGCCCGGCTGTTTTTCATGGCGCTGCTTGTCTTGGCGATCGCAAGCTCTGGCTATTTTCTTTCTTGGATGACCGCCCGTTGGCTCAGATTTGTCCCGGCGGACATCATCGCGTTGACGTTTACCGGGGGGATGCGCAACATCAGCGCCGGCGCGGTGCTCGCGATGACGTATTTTCCGCCGGCAGTCAGCGTGCCGGTCGTTCTCGGCATGCTGTTTCAACAAGTGCTCGCGTCCATATACCACCGCTTGTTGAACAAAACGTACCATTCACCAACGAGCGGCAGAGCGCCATACGTCGGAAGCGCCCGGTAGAGAGGCAGGCGGTATGCCGGCTGTCGGACAGCGCCTAGCGGGAGTAAAAAGGGAGCACACACCCGCCCTAGGTGGGACGGGGGCGGGAAAAAGCAGGCGAGGCGCTGCCGGTGTCACGGTGTTTCGCCGCTGAGGCGGTCTAGTGACCGCCTGGCTGAACGGTCTCGTATGGCGAACGGATGAGGTGGCGGCGAAGAGGAAGGTTGAGTTCGACAATTCCTTCCACGACGAGCCGGGCGATTTCCTTCGCCCCGCGCTGGTGAAAGTGGGTGTTGTCGCTGATGCCGTTCGGGTAATTGGGATGTTCGCCCGGTGCGAGCCATAAAAACCACCGTTTCGTCCGCTCCGGACCGAGCTGTTCAAACCGCTGTTTGCTTTTCGCCGTCAAATCGATAAACGGCACGTGCTCTTGTTTCGCCAGCGCTTTCATGGCGGCAGGATAAGGCCCGTGGGAATCGAGCGCTCGTCCGTCGGCGGAAAAGCGCCGCCGCTCGACCGGGGTGATGAGGACAGGAGTCGCCCCTTTGGCGCGGGCGCCGTCAATATACTGTTTCAAATATGCCTGATAGGTGGTGAACGGCTCGGTGTGGCGCGCCGGGTCGTTCACCTTTTCATCGTTATGGCCAAATTGGATGAACAAGTAATCCCCTTTTTTCATCTCATGCAACAGGCGAGCCAACCGCCCCTCCTCGACAAAACTTTTCGCGCTGCGGCCGGAAGCGGCCATATTTTTCACCATGACGTTGTCATCAAACCAATCATCGAGCATTTCACCCCATCCGGCCCGGGGAGCGCGGGAGCGGGGGGCGGCGGCGACGGTCGAATCGCCTGCCAAGTAGATCGTTATGACGGCCCGTCCGCCCGTTTTGGATGCTTTTCCATCCGTGTCCGGTTGGGCGATGAGGGCAACGCTGGCGGCGATGACAGCCAAGCAAAGGAATGCGGCTTTTTTTCTTCTCAATCGGATTCCTCCTATCCGGCAGCTGCTCGTCTTTTCGGTTTGTTCCCCGTTATCGTTGCTCGCTGCCATTGCCTTTATGCGCCATTTGGGCTAGTCCACCGTTTGGAATCGGCGGTAAAATTCCCATATTATTGAAAGAAAAAGACCGTAACCGGCAACTGAATACCAATGGCTCCATTCGGCCGTGTGGGTGAACAAACCGTACGTCTCGGCTTTGGCCTCCAATGCGGCCGCCAATGCCGACAATGCAGCGATGAGCCCCATGCGCCCAAGGCGGCTAAGCCGCTCCATGAGGGCAAGAAAGAAGACGGTGCCGAGCGGAAGAACGACGGCCGTAAAGAAAATATCGATCGAAAAGACAGAAGGAAAGGGCCGTTTCGGGAACGCATACAGCCCTTTTCCCACGAAATACAAATCCAAATACGTCCCCGTCCAAGACGCAAGCAGCGCGGAAGCCACGTAGGCGCGGCGGCTAGCGCGCATGAAAGAAGAATAGCCAACCATCCGTACGAGGCCGTGATGGAACGCTGCCATGCCAGAGTGCAGCCACCTTCCATTGTCGGCGGGAAACGAAATGCGCCGGCACAAACATGCGCTTTTCTCTTTCTCTCACAGAAAAACCCGACAATTGCCGGGATTGAATCAGTCGGTTGATATATATAGAATATTTAGGTAATTATGAACAAAAAGATTCCGTTTATGTGAGGGGAGGAGAAGGATAGGATGATGAAAGGCTGCCGGGTGATGGTTGTGTTGCTCGGATTATGGTTTGTGTTCGGCCTATCGGTCCCGGGAGGGCGGACGGAAGCGGCATCTCCACGCGCCAATGATGCACCCATCGTGCTTCTCCATGGGTTTACCGGATGGGGGCGAGAGGAAATGCTTGGATTCAAGTATTGGGGCGGCGTACGCGGCGATATCGAACAATGGCTGAACGACAACGGATATCGAACGTATACGCTGGCGGTCGGACCGCTCTCGAGCAACTGGGACCGGGCGTGTGAAGCGTATGCTCAGCTTGTCGGCGGAACGGTCGATTATGGCGCGGTCCATGCGGCGAAGCACGGCCATGCGCGGTTTGGCCGCACGTATCCGGGGTTGCTGCCGGAATTGAAAAGAGGAGGCCGCGTCCATATCATCGCCCACAGCCAAGGAGGGCAGACGGCCCGTATGCTTGTCTCGCTCCTGGAGAACGGAAGCCAAGAAGAGCGGGAGTACGCCAAGGAGCACAACGTGTCGTTGTCGCCGTTGTTTGAAGGCGGACATCGTTTTGTGTTGAGCGTGACGACCATCGCCACTCCTCATGACGGGACGACGCTTGTCAACATGGTTGATTTCACCGATCGCTTTTTTGACTTGCAAAAAGCGGTGCTGGAAGCGGCGGCTGTCGCCAGCAACGTGCCGTACACGAGTCAAGTATACGATTTTAAGCTCGACCAATGGGGGCTGCGCCGCGAGCCGGGTGAATCGTTCGACCATTATTTTGAACGGCTCAAGCGCTCCCCTGTCTGGACATCGACCGATACCGCCCGCTACGATTTATCCGTTCCCGGGGCTGAGACGTTGAATCGATGGGTGAAAGCCAGCCCGAATACGTATTATTTGAGCTTTTCTACCGAACGGGCGTATCGAGGAGCTCTGACAGGCAACTATTATCCCGAACTTGGAATGAACGCATTCAGCGCGATTGTCTGCGCCCCGTTTCTCGGCTCGTACCGCAATGCGGCGCTTGGCATTGACAGCCATTGGCTTGAGAACGACGGCATTGTCAATACCATTTCGATGAACGGTCCAAAGCGTGGATCAAGTGATCGGATCGTACCGTATGACGGGGCGTTGAAAAAAGGAGTTTGGAATGATATGGGGACGTACAACGTCGACCATTTGGAAATCATCGGCGTTGACCCGAATCCGTCATTTGATATTCGCGCCTTTTATTTGCGGCTTGCCGAGCAGTTGGCGAGCTTGCGGCCTTAAAACGAGTATTTTGCGAAAAAGCCATCTCGACCGGATGGCTCTTTTTTGAGGAGCAAGCTCTTGAGTTGTATGACGGCCGCGGATGTCCGATGGTATAATAGGGGCAAAGCAAGCGGATGGGGGAATGGACGTGAAGCCGCCTGAGCGGCAAAAGGAACGGTATACGTATCAAGATTATGTCAAGTGGGACGGACGGTGGGAGCTGATCAACGGCGTACCTTACAACATGGCACCGGCCCCTTCATTTGTCTACCAGTCGATCGTCGGTGAATGGTATGTCGCTTTGCGGGCATTTTGTCGTGAAAAAGGATGTGCGGTTGTCATGGCGCCGTTTGATGTGCGGTTCGATGAACAGGCCGACTATGAACAAGCCAAGCATGTCGTGCAGCCAGACATCTCCGTCATTTGCGATCAAAGCAAAATCGGCAGCCGAGGCTGCGATGGGCCGCCTGACTTGGTGGTGGAAGTGCTTTCACCGAGCACTGCGCTGAAAGATCGGAACGAAAAATATAAGCTGTACGAACAGTTTGGCGTCAAGGAATATTGGATCGTCGACCCGCTGCATCGGACGGTGGAAGTGTACGGCCGCGGTGAGAAAGGGTATGAGAAGCGGAGCGTCTTTGGCGAAGGCGATGTGCTCGTCTCGTTTTTGTTCGCTGATTTGACGGTTTCGCTGGCTGGCATATTTCAAAATATAGAGGGTGAGGGATAACGGTGCGGTTAACGGAAGAGGAAGTGCAAGCACTGCTTGAAAAAGCGGACGGCTGGAAGCTGGTCGATGAGCGGTGGATTGTGAAAAAATACCGTTTTCAAGACTACTTGCAAGGAATCGAGTTCGTTCGGCGAATCGCCGCGATTTCGGAAAACACAAACCACCACCCATTCATTTCGATCGACTACAAGCTCATCACCGTGAAACTGTCCTCATGGCGGGCGAAAGGGCTGACGAAGCTCGATTTTGACTTGGCGAAGCAGTATGATGAGGTGTATAACCAGATGAAGCAGGGGGAAGGGGGATGATGGCGCATCGCACAGCCCTCGTCACCGGAGCGGCGCGGGGGATCGGTTATGAAGTGGCGAAAACGTTGGCGGAACATGGTGCAAACGTGGTGCTCGTTGATTTGCGTCAGGAAGAAGTCGAGCAAGCTGCTCGTTCGCTTCGGGAGTTGGGCTATGAAGCGGTCGGCGTGAAATGTGATGTGACGGTTGAACAAGAGGTGAAGCAAGCGATCAACGAGGCCGTCAACCGTTGGGGGCGCCTTGATGTTGTCGTGAACAACGCTGGTTTGCAACATGTGGCGAACATCGAGGATTTCCCGACGGAAAAATTTGAACAGCTCATTCGCGTCATGCTTGTCGGCCCATTTTTGGCCATCAAGCATGCGTTTCCCGTTATGAAACAGCAGCGATATGGCCGCATCATCAACATGGCGTCGATTAACGGATTGATCGGGTTTGCCGGAAAAGCCGCCTACAACAGCGCAAAACACGGGGTGATCGGCTTAACGAAAGTGGCAGCGTTAGAAGGGGCGCCATACGGCATTACGGTGAACGCCCTTTGCCCGGGCTATGTGGACACCGAGCTCGTCCGCGGCCAGCTCGCGGACTTGGCGGCGACAAGAAACGTGCCGCTTGAGAAGGTGCTTGAGGAAGTGATTTACCCGCTTGTGCCGCAGCGGCGGCTGCTGTCAGTGGAAGAAGTCGCCCATTATGTCCTCTTTTTGGCGGGCGAACAAGCAAAAGGCATCACTGGCCAGGCGGTGGTGATCGATGGCGGGTATACGGCGCAGTAAACTCCCTCTCTTCGCCTTGCTTGAAGCGAGAGCCTTCCTTTCGGGATGATGATCAAACGCCCCCGGCATTTTTAGCGACGGGGGCGTTTCGCTTCGAACGCTCAGCTCAAGGCAAATTCGAAGCTGGCTAGGATTTTGACTTCTTTCCCGACGAGGAATCCGCCAGTTTCGAGCGCGACGTTCCATACCAACCCGTAGTCTTCGCGGTTGATCGTTCCTTCGACATCAAAACCGACCGAGATGCCGCCGGTGAGCGGGTTTTTCACTTGGCCGTTGTATTCGACTTTGAACGTTTCTGTTCTCGTCACGCCGCGGATCGTCAGCTTCCCGGTCACTTCATATTCCGTGTCGGACAGCTTGCGCACGGATTCACTGACAAACGTAATGGTTGGATAGTTCTCGACATCGAAAAAGTCGGCCGAGCGGAGATGATTGTCGCGGTCGGCGTTTTTCGTATCGATCGAGGCGGCGTCAATCGTCGCTTTCACTTTCAGCGACTCGAGTTCGTTGATGTCGCCTTCGACCTCAACGTCAAAGTTGGTGAATTCCCCTTTCGCTTTGGAGATCATCATATGTCTTACTTGGAAGGCGACAGAGCTGTGCGCTTTGTCGAGTTGAAAGATCGTCATCGTTCTCCTCCTCTTGTTCACGTAATGATCACACCATTATCATAGCAAACATATATCTCGAATTCAAATATTTTTTATTAAAGTTTTTATTGGCGTGGAGAACAGACGCCCATCCATGATAAGATGAAGATGAAACGGTGGACGGAAAGGGAGAAAAAGATGAATGAAATCGGCCTTTTAGCGAAAATCAAACAGCAAATGGAACGGTTTTCACCGGCGGAAAAAAAGGTAGCCGCCTACATTCTCGACCATGCCGAACTCGTGCCGAATATGACGACGAAGGATTTGGCCCAGGCGGCTGACACAAGCGAAGCGAGCGTCGTTCGTTTTTGCAAGGCAGTCGGCATCGGCAGTTTTCCTGGATTGAAACTGGCGCTTGTCCGCGAGTTAACAATGGCCGATATGAGCATTAACGATTTTTCAATTCTTGACAAACCGGTTTCCCCGTATGAATTGTTTACGAAAGTGACGTATGTCAATAAGGCCGCGATTGAAGCAGCGACCACGACGCTTGATAAGCGGGAGCTGGAGAAGGCGGCCGCGGCGATTGCCAACGCCGGCAAGCTGTTGTTTTATGGGGTTGGCGGCTCTGCGGCCGCCGCGATGGATGCCAGTTATAAGTTCACGAAACTTGGCTATATGGCGGTGATGTCGCCCGATTTCCATGTAATGCTTCCATTGGTTGCCCATTTGAACGAAGGAGATGTGTTGGTAGCGGTATCGACGTCGGGAAGGACAAAGGACGTATTGGAGATCGCCCGATTCGCGAAAAAGCAGAAGGCCACTGTCATCGCCATCACGAAGCTGGATTCAACGTCCCCGCTGTATAAAGAAGCGGATATTAAATTGGCGCTGCCGGATGTTGAGCAAGACCACCGCATCGGCAGCATGGCATCGAGAATGGTGCAGCTTAATGTGATTGATGCCTTGTATTTAATTACGTTCCATCGTGTGGGAAGCCGGGTGATCGAACGGTTTCACGAGACAAGAGAAGAAGTAGTGCGGTTGCGAAGATAAAGCGGGCTTGAGACGAGCCTGCTTTGCTTTTTGTGGGAATGTTTCAAATAAAAAAAGAATAGATTGATATTTTATTTCATAAATTTATAATATAGATATGAAATATAATTTCTAATTTCGGTAAAGAGGTGACGAGATTGTTCGAACGTCTAACTACGGAACAAGGCAATGAAAAAACGAAACATTTGGATGAAATGACGACGAGAGAAATTTTACAAGCGATGAATGAAGAAGATCAGACAGTGGCGGCCGCGGTGGCCAAACAACTGGATTCCATTGAGAAGCTCGTACATATTGTCATTGCCGCGTTTCAGAGAGGAGGAAGACTTATTTATGTTGGAGCAGGAACGAGCGGCCGGCTTGGTTTGCTTGATGCCGTTGAATGTCCGCCGACGTTCGGCGTTGATCCCAAGATGGTGCAAGCGGTGATCGCCGGGGGGCGAGAAGCGGTGGCCAATGCAGTTGAAGGAGCAGAAGATGATGAAGAAGCGGCCGTCCGCGATCTCGAGGCAGTGGGTTTGACGGCAAACGATGTAGTCGTTGGCATTGCGGCAAGCGGACGGACGCCGTATGTGGTGAGTGCGCTTCGCTACGCTAAGAAAAGAGGAGCAGCAACAGGAAGCATCGCCTGCAATCATGGGGCGGAAATGAGCCAATACGCCGATGCGGCAGTGGAGATTGAAACTGGTCCGGAAGTGCTGGCGGGTTCGACTCGCCTCAAGGCTGGAACAGCGCAAAAAATGGTGCTCAATATGATTTCGACCGCTTCTATGGTTGGTATTGGAAAAGTATACGGAAACTGGATGGTCGATGTGCAAGCGACAAACGAAAAGCTAAAAGAGCGAGCAAAGCGGATTTTGATGGAAGCGACGGGAGTGAGCGCCGACGAAGCGTCCCGTTATTATGAACAAGCAAATGGGGAGGTGAAGACAGCGATTGTGATGATTTTACGTGGGTGTCGTTATGAAGAGGCGAAAGAGCGGCTGCAAAAAGCCGGCGGTTTTGTGCGCAACGCGCTTAAATAACGCGGATAAGGGGGAGAGGAACGATGAACCGAGAACAACAAATGGCGGCAACGATGCTTTCGCATTTAGGGGGGAAAGAGAACATTGCCCGCATCGCTCACTGCATGACGCGGGTGCGCGTGTCGTTGCGTGATCCGGATCAAGCGGATATTGCCGCCCTGAAACGGGTTGAGGGAGTCATGGGGGTGATTGAAGACGAAACGCTGCAAATCGTCGTCGGTCCCGGCATTGTCAACAAAGTGGCGGCCGCGTTATGCGAGCTGACTGGTCTGGAGCTTGGGGAAGTGATCGAGGATGGGCTTGAGGACATCGCGGAGCGGACAAAAGCGAAGGTCAAAGCTCGCCAACAAACGCCGCTAAAGCGGTTGTTGCGCAAAATCGGCAGCATCTTCATCCCGCTCATCCCTGGTCTGGTCGCCTCAGGGATCATTAACGGAATCGCCAACTTTGCGAAAAACGCCGGCGTTGATCCACAGACGACGTGGCTGCAGCTGTTGCTTTTGATTGGCGGCGGCATTTTTGCTTCCCTTGGTGTGCTGGTCGGATACAATACTGCCAAAGAGTTCGGCGGTACTCCCGTATTAGGAGCGATTGCCGGCATTCTCGTCTTCAACCCGGCGCTGGCGGATGTTAAGCTATTTGGGGAAGCGCTTACACCAGGGAGGGGAGGGCTGTTTGCCGTCTTGTTAGCAGCATGGTTGATGGCGGTCATCGAAAAGCGTGTTCGCCAATTTGTCCCAAACGCGGTCGATATCATTGTGACACCGTTGATTACGGTGCTTATCGTCTGCCTATTTACCTTGATCGCTGTACAGCCGATTGCGGGGTGGCTGTCGATGGCGATTACAACTGGCTTGAAAGCAGTGCTCGATGTGGGTGGGGTGATTGCCGGCGCGGTGTTGGCCGGAACATTTTTGCCGCTTGTCATGGTTGGACTGCATCACGGTCTGACACCAATTCATATGGAATTGATTCAAAAACTTGGTTCCACCCCGCTGTTGCCTATTTTGGCGATGGCTGGAGCGGGGCAAGTCGGAGCGGCGATCGCTGTCTATGTGAAGACGAAAAATCAAAGACTCCGCAACATCATTAAAGGAGCGCTGCCAGTCGGGTTTTTAGGCATCGGGGAACCGCTGTTGTACGGGGTGACATTGCCGCTTGGGCGGCCGTTTGTCACCGCATGCCTCGGTGCGGCGGTCGGCGGTGCGTTTCAGGCGGTAATGAAGACTGCGGCGCTCGGCATCGGTGTGTCTGGGCTGTCATTGATTCCGCTCATTGCTGATGCGAAATATGTGACGTATTTCGTCGGATTGGTCATTTCCTATGCGTTTGGGTTCCTGTTTACCTATTGGTTCGGGTTTAAAGAGGAAATGGCAGAAAATATATAGAGAGGGATGGCGATGCTTTCCTTTTCCTTTTATCTTTTTCAACCGTTTGAACAAATCGAGGAAGCGTTTCGGAAAGCGGCGAGTTTTGGAGCGAGGGAACTGTTTACTTCGCTGAACCTTTTGAACGGAAAAGAACTAGGCGAGCAAGAGAAGCTGAAATGGATCGGCCGGCTCGCCCGCCACTACGGGGTGGGGGTGGTAGCAGACGCCACCCCCGCCGTGCTTTCGTACTTGCCAGCCGACCCTGACGTTGCCAAGGCACTCAGCGAGTGGGGGATGGTCGGGCTGCGGCTTGACGACGGCTTCTCGTGGGACGAAACGGTGCAGCTTTCGAAGCAGATGAAAGTCGTATTGAACGCCAGTACGATCACAGAAAACGAGATTCAGGAGTTGACATCGCGACAAATCGACTGGGCGGGTGTGGAAGCATGGCATAACTTTTACCCGCGCCCGGAAACTGGTCTTTCGGGCGACACGCTCATGAAACAAAACCGAATGTTGCGCCAATGCGGCATAGCATCAATCGGGGCCTTTGTCCCTGGCAACGCCCAAAAGCGCGGTCCGCTTTACAAAGGGATGCCGACGTTAGAGGATCATCGGGAAGCGGATCCGGTTTCTGCCTATATCGAGCTGCGCGAAACGTATAAGGTGGAAAAAGTGTTCGTCGGGGACTTATCGGTGTCAGACGATGTGCTCGAGCGAATGGCGTGGGTGCGGAAGGGAATCATTCCTATTCGCTACCGGCCGATCGTATCAGCCCCCTGGCTGTCTCTTGTCGAAACGGTGCACACGAATCGGCGTGACGCGGCCCGTGATGTGATTCGCTCAGTTGAATCGCGCCGCACCTTTGCATGGCCGCAGGAGGCGTTGCATCCCATCGAACCGGTGCCGCGGCCGATCGGGAGCGTGACGATCGACAATGAATGCTACGGTCGTTACGCTGGGGAACTGCAAATCACTTTAACGGATCTTCCTGCTGATGACAACGTCAATGTTATCGGCAGGGTGATCAAGGAAGATGTACCGTTGCTTCAGCACATCCACGGAGGTCGGCCATTTTGTCTCATTCGTTGTTAACAAGGAGAGAAACGGCTGGCCGTTTGTATGGCGAAGGAAAATGATGGTGCCGTTCTCAAGGCGGCGCCATCATGTTTTAGACGCGCTTCAGCTCGAGAAAAAAAGCCGTTAAAAACTTCCGCACATTCATCCGGCATTCCGTCTCAGCTTGGCCGCGTTCGAGCTCTTTCATCCGTCGACGGATGTCACCGAAATCAAACAGCCTAGGTGCGAAATGCTCAAACGTCGGGTTCGTGTAGTCAGTCAGGCCGAGGGAAGCGAGATGGGTGAACGCCTGCAAGACGAGCCGACGGATGCGCTGTTCCATCGCCCGCGCTTCCTTGGCAGTTTCGCCAGGGGGGAGGCCGTATTCCCGCTCGACGAGTCCTGCATACAGTTCTTTCAGCGGCGGCAGTTCGCGCACGGGCTGGCCTTTTGCTTCCTGTTCTGCCAACCAGCGCACCACAAGAAGCACATCCGCGCTGCCCGCCTCGCCGGCGACCCCGAGAAGAAGGAGAAGCTGTTCGGCCTGCTGTTCCATGACGGACGGCTTGGAGACGGCGGCATCGGCCGTTTGCGTCTCAAACCCTTTGAGCACCTGGCGGATCGACTCGAGCGAGCGGACGGCGGACATGTGATCGGCGACGCGTTTCAGCACGGACAGCACTTCATAGCGGTTGATCGGTTTTTGAATGTACGTGTCAATGCCATGCAAATAGGCTTGGCCGATCATTTCTTTGTTTTCAACTTGAGAAATCATGATAAAGGTTCCGGCAAATCCTTCTTCCCGCAACGCCTTGATCGTCTGAATGCCATCACGCCCCGGCATTAACAAGTCAATGAGCACCACATCCACGTGAAGCAAGTCGGCCGCGCGAACGTGCAGTCCATCTTCGGCACAGCCGACCACCTCGCCAAGTTCGGATTCATCAATTAATTTTTCCAACATCTTCCTTACGGCGGGATCGTCTTCGATGAGAAAAAAGCGAAGCCCCATGTCCTTTGTTCTCTCCTTTCTTTGGAAGTTCCAGAATGGGTGCCATTGCCTACATCACGGCATTTTCTTGCTGGTCAGCCTCGTGATCGGACATTTCGGCTGTGATCGGCGTGCTTTGCAGGAGGCGGACTGTCGGCACCGCAAGGCGAAACACCGTCTGCCCCGGCTCGCTTTTGACGAGCTGGAGATGTCCGCCAAGCGCTTGGGCGATATCACGTGCATGGGTGAGACCGATGCCAGTCGACGGGTTGCCGCGCCGATCGTATTTCGTTGTAAATCCAGGTTGGAAAATCCAGGCGATGTCATCGGCCGCAATGCCGGGGCCGGTGTCTTCCACTTCGATGATCAGTTCGCTTCCGTGAAGACGCGCATGCAAGGTGACAGCCCCCATTTTCTCAATCGCCTCGACGGCATTCGATACCAAGTTGTTCAACACGGAAAGAAGCGGATACAGTTGGTCGGTCATGAGATCGATATGGCCGTTGTACAAAAATGTGATCGTTTTTCCGGATAAGTTGGCGTATTTTTCATTGGCGCGAATGACCATGGCGCACAGCTCGGCAATCGAAATGCGCCCGCGCACCGATTGGCGGCCGATAAGCTTAGAAAGGCCGGCGAAAATGCGCTGCATATCTTTTTTCGTCTCGTGAATATGTTCGGCAAGCTCTAGGGCGACGCGCGGTTCAACGTGCTTTCGTTCGATCAACTGCGAGTAAAGGTCATAGCTTTTGCGCGTCATGTCTTCCATGAGAGCCATGGATTTTTGCAAGTAAAACATTTCTTCATATAATCCGCTGCTCACCATCATGAGCCGCTCGAGTTCTTGCTTTCTCGCTTCGGCGAGCGAGCGGACATGTTTTGTCACCCACATGTTGTAAACGCCGATGACGCAGAAACTGCGCAAAATGGCGAACAACCATAAGACGATGATCGTTTGGCCGCTGAAGGAAAACGGTTCGCCCATCCCATATCGGATCCCTAGTTCACAGGCGTTCGCCAAAAAATCAAGCGCCGCTCCAACCGTTCCAGCCCGAATCGGTGCGGCCATTCGCTGGCGAAACCGAACAGCAGCCGCCATCATGGAAAGGCTGATATAATACCCGGCTGCCGGGAGATGGGTCAGCAGACTCTCAGAAGTCGACATTTCTCCGGTCAACGAGTCCAGAAAGACGCGAAATCCAACGACTGCTGCTCCCGTGCTGGCGCCGATGACAAACGGCGAAAGGGAGCGAAAGGCGACAAGCCCGAGAAAAAAGACGGCGCTGCCGAGCGAGACGCGAAACGGGCTGTCAAACGGGTTCATTTTCATTTCGCCTAGAAACGCGGCAGCCGAAAGCAAAAGCAACAAGAGCCAAAGCGGTTCTTTTTTTGCTGGTGTCAGTGGACGTCACCGCCTTTGTGAAAGTCGTGAACGAATCTCCAATTCTATTATATAACAGGAAAGCGGAAACAACGGGTGATTTTCGTGAAAAATATTCATTCCCCTTTTGACGCCTCAACGAGCGATGGAAATGGACGCTCAAGGAGCCAGCGGTGCCGCGAATGGCAAGAAAAAACCGTATGCCCCAGCTGAAAAAAGGGGATACGGTTTCCTTATCGCTGGCGGTATTCCAACCGGCGCGAAACGAGCGACAGCGAATAGTTGACGATAAAGTACATGAACGCCACAAGAATGAAAATCGGGATGACAAAATTGACGTTGCGGCCGTTAATGATTTGTGCATGGTTCATCAATTCCGGCAATGAAATGACAATGGCGAGCGACGTATCTTTCAATAAGGAAATAAACTGGCTGACGATCGGCGGCACCATGCGCCGCAATGCTTGCGGCAAAATGATGTACCATAGCGTCTGCCCATACGTAAGCCCCGATGAGCGCGCCGCTTCGATTTGCCCTTTGTCGATTGACTGCAGGCCGCTGCGGACGATTTCCGACAACATGGCCGATTCAAAAATGACCAAGGCCGAAATGGCGGCATATAGTTTATCCAGCTTTAATCCGACTTCCGGAAGGGCGAAATACGTAAAGAAAATGATCAAGAGCAGCGGCAAGTTCCGGATCGTTTCGACCAGTACGGCGAGCAGCTGGGAAAACACTGGGATTTTCGTATAGCGAATGACCCCGATGACAATGCCGAAGATAAAACTCAAAACAATGGAAATGAACGCCACTTCCAATGTGACGAGAAACCCTTGAAGCAAAAACTTCAAATGGGCGGGCGCATAAGCACCGGCAAAATCCATCATTTGGCCTCCTTTCCTACCGCGCCTTGAGCAGCCGGCGCTCTAAGTAGCCGACGCCAAGGCTGAGCGGGATCGTTAAGACGAGGTAAAACAAGGCGACGAAAATATAAACGTCAAAGGTGACGAACGTTTTCGAGGAAATCAAGTCGCCGTAATACATTAAATCCAATCCGGCGATGACGCCAAGCACCGAAGAGTTTTTCACCAAGTTGATGAACTGGTTGCCAAGCGGCGGAATGACGATTTTCACCGCCTGCGGCAAGATGACGTAACGCATCGCCTGTAAGTAGGTCAACCCGGAGGAACGGGCCGCTTCCATTTGTCCTTTCGGAACGGCTTGAATGCCCGAGCGGATCGCTTCGGCGATAAAAGCAGCGGTATACACCATCAGTCCGAGCGTTCCGGCGGTAAACGAGTCAAACCGGATGCCGACGGCGGGCAAGCCCATAAAAAAAACAAAGACGATCAACACAAGCGGGATGTTGCGGATAAATTCCACGTACGCCGTTCCGATCCAATTGAGCGGGCGAATCGGCGCGATGCGGAAAATGGCGATGATAGTCCCCAGGGCCAAGCTGCCGATCAGCGCCAGCACGCTGGCCTTGATCGTATGGCCAAACCCTTGCATGTACAAATCCCAATGTTCAACTAAAATAGAATAGCGCAACAAGGCTAAACGCCTCCTTTCCTCGCTGACTCATGGCCTGTCCTTTGGGCAAACAGGTGGGCGGATATTGTTCCGCCCACCGTTTCGCCTGTTATTGTTGCGGCTTTTTGCCGATCCATTTTTCGTAGATCTTATCGTATTCGCCGTTTTCTTTAATTTCTTTCAAGTATTCGTTGATAACTTGCAGCAGTTCTTTGTCTCCTTTGCGGACGGCGATGCCGTACGGTTCTTCGGTGAACGTTTCATCAAGGACGCGATAGTTCGGATCTTGTTTGGCCATCCCCCAAAGCAGCGCGTTGTCGGTCGTAAGCGCATCGCCTTGGCCGGCTTTCAATGCGGTAAACGCTTCCGCGTAGTTTTCAAATTCAAGCACGTTGACTTGCGGCGCGACTTTGCGGATGTTTTCCGCCGATGTCGATCCTTTCGCTGTCAGAACGGTCATGCCTTTTTTCAAGTCTTTCACGCTGTTGATCGGGCTGTCTTTTTTGACGAGCAGCGATTGCCCGGCCATAAAGTACACATCCGAGAAATCCACTTCTTTTTTCCGTTCCTCGGTGATCGTCATGGTGGCGATAATGGCGTCAATTTCCCCGTTGTTCAGCATCGGGATGCGCGTTTTTGACGTCACTTCTTTCAATTCAATTTTGTTTTCATCGCCGAGAATTTTTTTCGCCAACCCTTTGGCAATATCAATGTCAAATCCTTCGACTTTTCCGGTTTCCGGGTTTTTCAACCCGAATAAGTTCAAATCATATTTGACGCCAACGATGAGTTTGCCGCGTTGTTTAATTTTTTCAAGCGTATTGGTCGCTTTGGCGGTTTCCGACGATGTTCCGCCTTCTCCTTTGTCCGTTGTGCTGCAGCCCGTTAAAGCAACAGCGCTCAATAAGGCCGTCAAGGCGACGGCGATCCACCATTTCCATGCTTTCTTTCTCATGAACAAAACCCCCTTTGATTGACCGGAATTAATGGTTTAAAATGCGGCTTAAAAAGACGCGCGCCCGTTCTTCTTTCGGGGCCGCGAAAAACTCCTCAGGCGGCGCTTCCTCTAAAATGCGCCCTTGATCCATAAAGACGATGCGATCGGCCACCTCGCGGGCAAACCCCATCTCGTGGGTGACGACAACCATCGTCATCCCTTCTTTCGCCAGCTGCTTCATGACATCGAGCACTTCGCCGATCGTTTCCGGGTCAAGTGCTGATGTCGGCTCGTCAAACAGCATGATTTTCGGTTTCATCGCCAATCCGCGGGCGATGGCGACGCGCTGCTGCTGGCCGCCGGACAGCGCGGATGGATAGGCGTTCGCTTTGTCTGGGATTCCGACTTTTTCCAAGTAATACATAGCGATCTCGTTCGCTTCTTTTTCGGACATGCCGAGCACTTTGCGCGGCGCCAACGTGATGTTTTGCAAGACGGTCATGTGCGGGTATAAGTTGAAATGTTGAAACACCATGCCGATATTGCGCCGTAGTTCGTTAATGTTGATGTGTTTGTCGTTCACTTTGACGCCGTCCACGATCAATTCGCCGCTTGAAATCGTCTCAAGCCGGTTGATGCAACGCACAAGCGTGCTCTTGCCCGAGCCGGATGGCCCGATAATGACGACGACTTCCCCTTGGTTGATCGTCAAGTTAATGTCTTTCAACACATGAAAATCGCCGTAGTATTTGTTGACTTGGTGGAAATAAATCAATAGCCCCCCTCCTTTGTGACAAATTTGTGAATGTTTTTCGAATTCATTGTAAATACACACCTACGAAAATCTACGGAAATCTACAAAAATTTTGTGAACCGGAGAAAAATCGATGATGGAGGCAAAGAGACGGAAGCCGTTTTTTGAATAGTAAGGCAAATGTCTTTGCAAATCCGCAGTCGAGGATTATAATGGGACATGAAGAATTTGGCATTGATGGCCGCTGAAAGGAGAGGAAAACGCAAATGAAGTATCGAAAACTCGGCCGCACGGGGCTGAAAGTCAGTGAGATTAGTTTAGGCAGCTGGCTTACATATGGAAATTCGGTGGAAAAAGAAACCGCGATCCGCGTCATTGACAAGGCGTACGAACTTGGCATCAACTCGTTTGACACAGCGAACGTCTACGCGCGCGGGGAAGCGGAAAAAATCGTCGGCGAGGCGCTGCGCAAATATCCGCGCGAATCGTATGTTATCGCGACGAAAGTGTTTTGGCCGATGGGCGACGGACCGAACGACCGCGGCCTGTCGCGCAAGCATGTGTTTGAACAGCTCCATGCGAGCTTAAAGCGGCTGCAACTGGATTATGTCGATATCTACTATTGCCACCGCTATGACAAAGAAACGCCGGTCGAGGAGACGTTGCGTACGATCGACGACCTCGTCCGCCAAGGAAAAGTGCTGTATGTCGGCGTGAGCGAATGGACGGCCCAGCAAATTCAAGAGGCGCTTGGCGTGGCCGACCGCTACTTGCTCGATCGGATCGTTGTCAATCAGCCGCAATACAACATGTTCCACCGCTATATTGAAAAGGAAGTCATCCCGGTGTGCGAACAAAACGGCATCAGTCAAATCGTCTTCTCGCCGCTCGCGCAAGGGGTGCTGACCGGCAAATACAAGCGCGGCCAACAACCGCCAGCGGACAGCCGCGCCGCTGATCCAAGAGCGAATACGTTTATCCAAGGATTGCTCAATGACGAAGTGTTAACGAAAGTGGAACAACTCGAAAAAATCGCGGCTGAGCTTGGCATTACGTTGTCCCAGCTTGCCCTCGCTTGGGTGCTGCGCCAGCCGAACGTCGCCAGCGCCTTAATCGGCGCCAGCCGCCCGGAACAAGTCGAAGAGAACGTCAAAGCGGTCGATGTCGTGCTCAGCGAAGATGTGCTCGAGAAAATTGAGGGGATTTTGGCGTAAAAGAGGTGAGGGTGTCCCAAAAGGATCGGGACACCCTTTCTTATTACCGTATATAGACAATATGTTGTGTTTTGTTAAGGAAAATTACCCTTTTGGGTCAGTCCCCTTTTTATCACCTCGAACCGAGAAGGCCTCAACTTCCAAGCATGAGCGTAAGTGGGGGATGAACCGGCGTCTTCCACCAACGATCTTCCCCTTGCACCAAAAGAACAAAGGAAGGGCTTCGATTGCGATCTTTTTGAGGAAGCTTAACGGTGGGATGCACACGGATGGCTTAGCTGACCGCTTACCGTATGTTAGGGTGTTCCCGAGAATCCCCTACTTCTCTACGTGAGCGCGGGTGAGGAGTGTTCAATTGAGTCGGTTTCATTTCTATCGTGTTGAGCGTGTAGTAAAAAATTTGGAAATGCTATTCGTTCCGTGACAGCATCCAAAAGGCGCGAAGTGTGATAGAATAAAATAAAAAAGGGTGTGAGTTCAATGGCCATGGACTACTTTCAGGTGAACTTGCCGAAAGAGTTTTTGCCCGCCATTAATGAATTGGAAGGCAACACCGTTGAGGCAAAAATAAAGCTTTCATTGGCGATTGGTTTGTTTGTTGGAAAACAGGTGACGCTGGCGAAAGCGGCTGAATTGGCAGGAAAATCCTTAGGGGAATTTATCGATGTATTGCGTTCGAAGGCGATTCCTTGGATGGAATATACGGAGGAACACATCAAAGATGATTGGGACACGGTGCAAAAATTGAGCAAAGAAAATAGGGATCACAATGAGTAGGGTTACGGTTAATTCTACACCGATTATAGGTCTGTCGATCGTTGGTCAATTGACTCTTTTGTCTGAACTATTTGATGAAGTATATGTTCCGGAAGCTGTCTATCAAGAAATTGTTCATCACCATGCCCCACGCCATTATGGAAAAGAGGAGCTCAAACGATTGGTCAGCGAGGGGGTGTTTCGACTATACCATGTAAAAAATCGCAGCCTTGTTGAAAGTTTATATGGAAAATTCCATGCCGGGGAGTTAGAAGTTATTATTGGAGCGAAAGAACTTGGTGCTCAAGTCGTTGTGATGGATGAGCATGCTGCCAGATCATTGTCGAAACAATTCCTTTTACGGCCTATCGGTACAATCGGAGTTTTGATTCTGGGAAAGAAAAACAGGAAAATAGCGGAAGTCAAGCCGCTGTTAGACACTTTGCTTGAAAATGGATTTTATCTCTCCCAACGTCTCTATCGAGAGGCATTGCCTCCAATCGTGCAAAAATCCCGGGGGATCGACGACAATGTTTTTTTTGCGTCAAAATCCTACAACCAACACGGCTCAACAATATTGACAGAATTTTTGAAACGTGATATTCTGAAAACAGCCAAAAGGGGAAAAGCTTGATTTTATGCGCATTCTTTGGGGTTTTTATCGTACCTATGAGGGATTGAAACCAACAAGTCTTCGTTTGTTATACAGCCGTCGAGAGTTTTTATCGTACCTATGAGGGATTGAAACATTTGTTGGCTATAAAAGTCTAGAACGTACTGTGAAAGTTTTTATCGTACCTATGAGGGATTGAAACAAGCATGGGCTGTGCGAACGGTGTCAACGACCAGGGAGTTTTTATCGTACCTATGAGGGATTGAAACCATAAGTAGTTAAATAAAACCCATAGCCGGCTTTTGTTTTTATCGTACCTGCGTGGGACTAAAGCACTATACAGTACAGCACAACTTTTTCTGTTCCCCATGCAGGATTTTCACCCCCTGTTTGCGAATGGATAGAATCGAACACGTTCAAAGAGGGGTGATCGAATGGCCATTGACCATGACCGATTGTTCAAAGAGCTGATTCAAACGTTCTTCGAAGAGTTTCTTCTCCTCTTTTTCCCCGACATCCACGAGCATATCGATTTCCGCCATTTGTCCTTTTTGTCCGAAGAACTGTTTACCGATGTCACGGAAGGCGAAAAATACCGCGTCGATCTATTGGTCGAGACGAAGCTGAAAGGGGAAGACGGGCTGATCATTGTTCATGTGGAGAATCAAAGCTACGTGCAACCATCGTTTCCAGAGCGCATGTTTATCTATTTCAGCCGTTTGTTTGAAAAATACCGCACCCGCATCGTTCCGATCGCTGTCTTCAGCTATGAGGCCCTTCGCGAGGAACCGTCCGTGTTCTCAATCGAGTTTCCCTTTGGCGACGTGCTGCAGTTTCGCTTTTTCCCGGTGGAGCTGCGCAAGAAACATTGGCGGGACTACATCCGGCATGACAATCCGATCGCGGCTGCCCTCCTTGGCAAAATGGGGTATACTGAAAGTGAGAAAGTCGAGTTGAAAAAAGAGTTTTTGCGCATGTTGGTGCGATTGGAGCTGGATGAAGCGAGGCAGCGGCTGCTCTTGGGCTTTTTTGAAACATATGTGAAGTTGTCGGAGGAGGAAGAGCAACAACTGCAAAGAGAGGTGAAGGCGATGGAAACGAAAGAAAAAGAGCAAGTGTTGGAGCTGATCATTTCCTATGAGCAAAAGGGAAGGAAACAGGGGATAAAACAGGGAATGAAACAGCTGATCCGCAACATGGCGCGCAAAGGAATGAAGGTGGAAGATATTGCTCGGTTGGTGGATCTTCCAGAGCAAGATGTTCGGGAATTGCTTGAAGAGTAGGGGAATCAAATACAAGTGGCGGCCATCTAACGAGGACAGTTGGTGGCGGCAAAAGAGGTAGAGGAAATCACTGATTCGTAAGTGATCGATTGTAGAAAACGGATGATCGTCCGGTCACATGAAAGAGGAGGAACGAACGTCAGAAAGTATGCACTGTACCAACGTTTTATGTACCGTCGGCCTTGAAGGCTGGCGGTCTTTTTTTGTTATGGGGCTCCGGCGTTCCGCTAGGCGTCTTGGCCATATGAGATCATGTCGGCTATATGTCCATGAACAAAATGCACAAAATTCATTTTATTTTCAAAAACTTCACGTTCACCCTGGGGCATGGTAAGGTTGAGTTTGAAAACGTTATCAAAAAACAAGGGGGCAAGGGAGAAATGAAGAAAACGAAATGGTGGGGATTGCTCGCTGCAGGGATGATGACACTGGCTTTGGCGGCCTGTGGGGGCAATGAATCGGCGGGGTCGAAACCGTCCGGTTCCAACTCCGGTTCGTCTGCTTCCAACTATCCGACGAAGCCGATTACGATTGTTGCTCCGTCTGGGGCGGGCGGCGGTTGGGATTTAACGGCCCGCGCCATTACGAAAGTGCTCGATGAGACGGGGCTCGTCAAACAAACGATGACGGTCGAAAACAAACCGGGCGGCGGCGGGGCGGTCTTTATGGCTGAGTACGCCACCCAGGATGTCAAAAACGATTACAAACTGTTTGTCAACTCGCCGCCGATTATCATCAACAACCTGAAAAAAGAAGGGAACAGCCCGTTCGGCTACAAAGACACAACCCCGCTCGCCCAGTTGACAAAAGACTTTGGCGCGATTGTCGTGAAAGCAGATTCCAAATTTCAGTCGTTGACCCAATTGCTCGATGCCATTAAACAGGACCCGAAATCGGTCACTGTCGCTGGAGGGTCGGCGCCAGGGTCGATGGACCACTTAGTGGCGATTTTGCCGATCTATAAGTCGGGCATCGATCCAAAATCAGTCAAGTATGTTTCGTACGATGGCGGCGGAGAAGCGATGGCGGCGCTGCTTGGCGGCAATGCGGATGTGATTGCGACGGATGCGTCTTCGGTTGGCGAATATTTGAAAGCCGGCAAAGTGCGGGTGTTGGCGGTTTCGGCTCCAGAACGCCTCGGCGGAGTGCTGAAAGACGTGCCGACGATGAAAGAGCTTGGCGTTGATGCCGAGTTTACGATTTGGCGCGGCGTGTTCGGGCCGAAGGAAATGTCTTCGGAAGCAAAAGCGTTTTGGGAAGAGACATTGAAAAAACTGTCTGAGCATGAAAAATGGAAAGAAGAGCTGCAAAAACAAGGTTGGGAAGCAGAGTACCGCAATTCGGAAGAGTTTACGAAATTTTTGCAAGAGCAAGAGCAGCAAGTCGGCGACCTGCTGAAGTCGCTTGGGATGCATAAATAACTCGAGGGGGAAGAGCATTCTTCCCCTTTTTCCAAAAGCGGGAGGGAAAGCGATGAACAAAACGGCTGACCGGATCGCGGCGGTGGCGTTTTTGGCTGTGGGTGCTTTGTTTATGGTGGAAAGTTTGCGCATATCGAAAAGCGCCTACGGCAGCGCTGTCGGGCCGAATGTGTTTCCGTTTTTGCTTGGACTTGTGTTGGTTTTATTAAGCATAAAACTGCTGTTTGAGACAAGAAATTATTCAGGCGCAACAGGGGAGAAACTGCCGCGGCAATATAAAAAGTTTCTTGTCATTTTCATCGCCGCCATTTTCTATGCGGCGTTGCTTGAAACGGTTGGATATGTGATCACGACATTTCTCTTTCTTGTCATCGGCTTTCAAACGATGGAAAAAGGGGCGCTGTGGAAATCGATCGCCATTGCGGCTGGTTTTTCGTTAGGCGTATATGGCCTTTATGTGAAACTGTTGCAAGGAACATTGCCGAGCTGGCCGATTTGGTTCCAATGAAAGGAGGGGCATCATGGACACACTATCGTTTTTGTTTGACGGATTTCAGACGGCGCTTCAGCCGCATAACTTGCTGTTTGCGTTTATCGGGGTGTTGATCGGCACGGCGGTCGGCGTGCTTCCTGGGATCGGACCGATGAGCGGGGTGGCGCTGCTCATTCCGGTGACGGCGTCGATGACATCGGGTTTGAGTCCCGAGCAGGCGGCCGCCAGTTCGATCATTTTGTTGGCCGGCGTCTATTACGGGGCAATGTACGGCGGTTCTACGACATCGATCTTGCTCAATACGCCCGGGGAATCATCGTCTGTTGTCACGACGCTGGACGGCTACCAAATGGCGCGGCAAGGCCGGGCCGGGGCGGCGCTGGCGATTGCGGCGATCGGTTCGTTTGTGGCGGGGATTGTGTCGCTCATCGGTCTTGTATTATTAGCGGAGCCGCTGTCCAATGTCGCCTTGAAGTTCGGCCCGGCGGAGTATTTTTCGCTTATGCTGCTGGGGCTCGCCGCGGTGAGCGGCCTTGCCGGCAAGTCGATGACGAAAGCATGGATCATGACCATCTTTGGCCTGCTTCTTTCCACGATCGGGCTGGACAATGTCTCTGGCGTCGCACGCTTCACGTACAATATTTCCTATTTGTATGGGGGGCTGGAGTTTTTAACCGTAGCGGTCGGGCTGTTTGCGTTGGGGGAAGTATTCAAGTCCATTCTCCACAACGAAATGAACAGCGGGGAAATTGCGAAAATTGGCCGCGTGTTGCCGACGAAAGCGGACTTGAAAGAAAGTGCCGGCCCGATCGCCCGCGGGTCGCTGCTCGGATTTTTCATCGGCGTGCTGCCGGGAGCCGGAGCGACGTTGGCCTCATTTTTCTCTTATATTCTTGAAAAGAAAATCAGCAAACATCCAGAAAAATTCGGCCAAGGGACGATCGCCGGCGTCGCGGCGCCCGAGTCGGCGAACAACGGTGCGTCTGGAGGCGCGATGATTCCGCTGTTGACGCTCGGGATTCCGGGGTCCGGGACGACGGCGATTTTGATGGGAGCGCTCATTATGTACAACGTCCAGCCAGGTCCGCTGTTGTTTGATGAACATCCGGCTGTTGCCTGGGGATTGATTGCGAGCATGTTTATCGGAAATGTGATGTTGTTAATTCTCAACATGCCGCTTGTGAAACTATTTGCGAAAATCATCCAAACACCGACGAAGTATTTGTTGCCGCTCATTATCGCCATCTCTGTATTCGGCGTGTATGCGGTGCAAGTGACGACGTTTGATGTGTTTCTGTTGTTGGCATTTGGCTTGCTCGGCTATTGGCTCGCGGAACACGATTACCCGCTCGCGCCTCTTGTATTGGGGCTTGTGCTGGGGCCAATGATTGAAAACAACATGCGCCGGGCGTTGACGGCATCCAACGGGGACTATCTCGTGTTCGTTGAAAAGCCGATTTCGCTCGTCTTGTTGGTCATCGCCTTATTGTGGATTGCCGTGCCGTTTTTCATGAAATTACGAGGAAAAACCGTCATTGTCAATGAAGATATGTAATAATAGAAAGAAAGGCTTTCTTCCTTTAGTGGAGGATGGTCTTTCTTTTCATTTTTCCGTTTGGAGGACAGCACGATGAAACTGCAAACACGGTTGATGATGATCATTTGTTCGCTGCTTTTGTTTGTCATCGTGTTTCTTACGTTTTTATTCCAACATATGTTCGCGGAGACTATCAAACAACAAATCGGCATGCGGGCGCTGAACGTGGCGGAAACCGTCGCGTCCACCCCGCTTGTGCGCGAGGCGTTCCGCGACCCCGATCCGTCCGTGCGCTTGCAGCCGTTTGCCGAATATATTCGCCGAAAGACAGGGGCGGAATACGTCGTCATCGGCAACCGCCAAGGAATCCGCTATGCTCACCCGCTGCCGGACCGGATCGGCAAACCGATGGTCGGGGGCGACAACGGTGAGGTGCTCAAAGGCAAGGCCATTATTTCGGAGGCGGTCGGTTCACTCGGTCCGGCAATCCGCGGAAAAGCGCCGGTTTTGGATGAAAACGGACAGGTGATCGGCATTGTTTCGGTCGGTTTTTTGCTGGAAGATATTCAGCGCACGGTGTGGTCGTATCGTATAAAGATTTTTCTTTTCTCCGTTCTTGCTCTCTTTCTTGGAGCGGTGGGCGCCGTGGCGATCGCCAGGGCGGTGAAAAAATCGATTCATGGCCTTGAACCGGAAGAAATCGGTTTGCTCTACCAAGAAAAGCAGGCGATTTTAGAGGCAATTCGCGAAGGAATGGTGGCCATCAATCAAGAGGGAACGATTACAATGGTCAACCAAACGGCGCTGAAGCTGCTTGGGTATGAGAACGAACGCGATGTGTTGGGAATGCCGATCTTGCAGCTTATTCCCCACTCGAGGCTGCCTGAAGTCATTCGGACGGGGCAGGCAGAATTTGACGATGAAATGGTGTTAGGGGAAGAAACCGTCATTGCCAACCGCATTCCGATCAAAGACAAGCAAGGGCGTGTGATCGGAGCGGTATCGACGTTTCGAAACAAATCGGAATTGTATCGCTTGACCAAAGAGTTATCGCAGCTTCGCAGTTATGCCGATGCCTTGCGCGCGCAAACGCACGAATTTTCCAACAAGCTGTATTTGATCTCTGGCCTGATTCAACTGGAATCGTATGAGGAAGCGCTTGAACTGATCGCAAAAGAGACCGACTTGCAACAAAACATCGTCCGGTTTGTCATGAAAGAAATTCCCGATCCGATCATCGGCGGTCTGCTGATCGGCAAGTTCAATCGCGCCAACGAGCTGAAAATTGTGTTTGAGATCGATCGGGAAAGCAGTTTCCGTGATGTGCCGCCATGGATGGACCGGGACCATCTAGTAACCATTATTGGAAATGTAGTAGATAACGCCATGGAAGCGGTCCTTCATAACGGAAAGGAAGAGAAACGAGTGGCCGTTTTTTTGACTGACCTTGGCGATGATTTGATTATTGAGGTTGAGGATAACGGATTAGGCATTGACCCAGCTGTAGCGGAACGGATCTACGAGCGCGGCTTTTCAACGAAGGCTGCCGGAGGGCGGGGGTATGGGCTTGATCTAGTGAACCGGGCGTTGACAATGCTCGGGGGGCAAATGACGTATCGATCTGAGCAAGGAGCAGGCACGGTATTTACCATCATGATCCCAAAGCGGCCAGCCCATGTCGGGCGGCAGGACCGCCAAGGCTAGAAGGAGGGAACCGATGTTGCCGATTCGTGTACTGATTATTGAAGACGACCGCCGCATTGCGGAAATCAATCGGCGCTTTGTCGAGAAAGTGAACGGTTATGAAGTGGTCGGCATCGCCACGAACGCTGAAGAGGCAAGGGAATTGACGGAGGTGTTGCGGCCAGACATGTTGTTGCTTGACGTCTATTTTCCCGATATGAACGGCCTTTCGTTTTTGAAATGGGTGCGAGAGCGTTTTTCCGATATCGATATTATTATGATCACCGCAGCACGAGAAGTGGAGGCGCTGAAGCAAGCGCTGCATGGCGGAGTGTTTGATTACATTATCAAGCCGATTATGTTTGACCGATTCGCCGACACATTGCATCGATATAAAGAGTACTATGACAAAATGCAGCGGTGGGTGAAAGAGAAAGAGTGGATTGGCCAAGAAGAGGTTGATGCCTTAATGGGAAGAGAAGTGTCCGTTAAGGAACAGCCTATGTTGCCTAAAGGCATTCAGCCGTTGACCTTAGAAAAAGTGTTGGGGGTTGTGAGACAGTGCGCAGAAGGCATCACCGCTGAAGAAGTGGGGCGGCAAATCGGAACCAGCCGGACGACGGCCCGCCGTTACTTGGAGTATCTCGTCTCCGTCGGCCAGGTGACGGCCGATATTGCCTATGGATCCGTTGGGCGGCCGGAACGAGTTTACAAGAAGAAAATGTAGGTATAGAAGGCCGGTGATTTCGTGAAAAATCACAGAAAATGGACTTTTTTCAAATAGAGAAGTCTTGCAAAATCAATGCTTCTCTTTCGGCCGAAAACAATGGATTCAGCGAAATCAGTTGTTTTTCACCAGCCTTATAGATTTTCAAAAATGAAACATCTATTATATGGAGAAAGAAAGAGAGGAGAGCGTCTTGGCTGTTTTTAGCGGCATTTTATTGCAAGTGATGGTTCCGATGTTATTGATTGTCGGCTTGGGGGCAGGGCTTCACCGCTTCTTTCATCTTGACCTCAATACGTTATCCAAATTGAACATGTACGTCCTGTTGCCGGCAGTCGCATTCATCAACGTGTACGACAGTGAGTTGAATGGAAAGGTGTTAGCGGCTATCTTAGGGTTTCTTCTGTTGCAAAACAGCGGACTGATCGTTTTGAGTATGATGATGGCCAAGTTATTCAAATTAGAACGGAGTTTGTCAGCCGTATTTCAAAACACCATTGTGTTGAACAACTCAGGTAATTTCGGCATCCCGGTCAGTCAGCTTGTATTTCATCAACATCCGCTCGGGGCGACGATTCAAATTATGGTGACGATCTTTCAAAATTTCTTGACGAATACATATGGGGTATATCAGTTCGTATCCGGGAATGGAAAAAGGGAGAAATGGACTGCGGAGATATGGAAAAATCCCGTCCTTCACGCGCTGTTGCTTGGCGTGGTCTGCCGATGGCTCCACGTCCCGATCCCATCATTTTTATGGACGCCGCTTCAGCGGGTCGCCGATGCGTTTTTAGCCATCGCCCTCTTTACGTTGGGAGCGCAAATCGCCTACGCTCGGTTTACTGCCTTGCCGCCGCTTGTGTATGTGAGTGTGTTCGGGCGCTTGATATTGTCGCCGCTGTTGGCTGGGTCTTTGATCTTTCTATTAGGAATGGATGGCGTGACGGCTCAGGCATTGCTCATTGCCAGTTCGTATCCATGTTCACGCAATACGGCGCTGTATGCGCTCGAGTATGACTGCCACCCCGATTACGCCGCCCAGGCAGTGCTGGTGTCGACCTTGTTGAGCGCCATTACCGTGACAGGCACAGTATATGCGGCCCGTCTGCTGTTTCCGATTGGCGGATGAAAACGGGGGCAAGTTGTCGTCGACCTCCAATCGTGCAAAAATCCCGGGGGATCGACGACAATGTTTTTTTGCGTCAAACTCCTACAGCCAACGCGGCTAGACCGTATTGACAGAATTTTTGAAACGTGCTATTCTTGAAAACAGCCAAAAGGGGAAAAGCTTGATTTTATGCGCATGGTTTTGGGTTTTTATCGTACCTATGAGGGATTGAAACAAGAAATTGAGCATATTAATCTCCTCCTTAGATGTTGTTTTTATCGTACCTATGAGGGATTGAAACCTAACGTTATATGCGAATGGTTGGCAGATAAACGCGTTTTTATCGTACCTATGAGGGATTGAAACACGAACGCTACAGAAAACAAAAGCCAATCGTGTTCGTTTTTATCGTACCTATGAGGGATTGAAACAGCTTGAGAATATGGAACTTTCCCCTTTGGATCGTGGTTTTTATCGTACCTATGAGGGATTGAAACAGCTTGAGAATATGGAACTTTCCCCTTTGGATCGTGGTTTTTATCGTACCTATGAGGGATTGAAACCTCAAAACCAAGCGGTGGACATCGTGACCTTAGCGACCGTTTTTATCGTACCTATGAGGGATTGAAACCCCTTCGAGAGCCAGTCGATAATGTCCTCCAAAGCGTTTTTATCGTACCTATGAGGGATTGAAACGAAAGTAGTCCTCGATAAGTGTTAATGTGTCGCGTTGGTTTTTATCGTACCTATGAGGGATTGAAACATGTGCTCGATGACCTCGTACTCACTTGTCACACGTTTTTATCGTACCTATGAGGGATTGAAACGTGTTTGAATGGACACTGGCGATCATCACGCTGGCGTTTTTATCGTACCTATGAGGGATTGAAACTATTCCGAAAGCAACGTCTGTTTCGATGGACGTTTACGAGTTTTTATCGTACCTATGAGGGATTGAAACTTGCATTTGTCAACAGTTTTCGTCAACTACCACCACTGTTTTTATCGTACCTATGAGGGATTGAAACAAAATCGTGTACCGATGGAATCCGTCAACGATGATGAACGTTTTTATCGTACCCATGAGGAACTGAAACTGTCTCCTGCCACAGCTGAACCACCGCTGAGTTCAGCTTGTTTTACCGCTCGACATAGGAAAAGGACAAATGCGAAATGGCACATGCCAAAAAAACGCGGGGGGAAACAAGAAGGAATTTGGCCGCGAAGAGCGAATACAGTACGGTGAATCCGACAATTGCAGGGAGGGAAAACGTGGCCAAACAGCGCATCGATCATGACCGGTTGTTCAAAGAGTTGCTGTCGACATTTTTTGAGGAGTTTTTGCTTCTTTTCTTTCCCGACGTGTACGAGTACATTGACGTTCACCATCTCTCTTTCCTCTCCGAGGAACTGTTCACCGATGTGACGGCCGGAGAGAAGCACCGCGTCGACTTGTTGGTCGAAACAAAGGTGAAAGGGGAAGACGGGCTCGTCATTGTCCATGTCGAGCATCAAAGCTACACCCAGCGGACCTTCCCCGAGCGAATGTTCCTCTACTTCAGCCGCTTGTTTCAAAAATACCGCCGCCGCATTCTCCCGATCGCCATCTTCAGCTATGACGAACAATACGACGAACCTTCCTCATTGGTCATGCAGTTTCCGTTTTTGACCGTTCTTGACTTCCGCTTTTTGACGGTGGAGCTATGCAAACTGCCGTGGCGCGCGTACATCCGCCATGCCAACCCTGTCGCCGCTGCCTTGCTAAGCAAAATGGGGTATAATGAAGATGAGAAAGTCGACGTGAAAAAGGAATTTTTGCGCATGCTCGTCCGCCTTGAGCTGGATGAAGCGAAACAGCGGCTGTTGTTCGGTTTTTTCGAGACGTATTTGCGGTTATCCGAAGAGGAGGAAATCCAACTGCGACACGAGGTGAGCCAAATGGAGACGAAGGAAGCAAAGCGTGTGATGGAACTCATCGTCTCATACGAACAGCGGGGGATGGAAAAGGGAATCCAACAAGGAATCGAACAGGGGATGAAGCAAGGACGCCAACAAGGGATCGAGGAAGGGAAGCTCGACGTGGTGAAGAGAATGCTGGCGAAAGGGTACGATGTCGACACGATTCACGAACTGACTGGGCTGCCGGTCGAGATGATTGAAAAGGTGAGGCAGTAAGTCGGATGCCCCCTGGCTAGAGCGAACGTCGCCGCCCGCAATGGCGTCAAATCCCTCATAAAGGGCGGCGGCCGTCTTGTTAGAGCCTTCGGACGTTTCGTTCCCAGGGGAGGTTTTTGGAAACGCCGTGTTTTGGGAACTTTTTCGATTTATGAACGGCGTTTTTCTTTTATGATCAGTCTTCTAATTTTTTACCGTTTTCTCACGAAAAACCATAAAAACAGCTAAAATAACGACACCTATAAAAAGGTAGCCTAAATAGACGTCATGGTAGTCAGCATGTCCCATTCTCCTTTTTGTTAATTGGTATCGGTATACAATTGTGCTTGTGAAGCTCTAATAAACTCATTATGTTCTTCTGCGGCTTTCACAGATGTTTCAGAAACGCCAAACGATAATGTAGAAAATACTAAAACAAACGACAGGTAAAAATAGGTATTTGTTCATAAAAATGAATCAATGCATTGCTTAGTGCAAAATGAAAGTACAATCTATGAAGCCGTTTGGCGCGATCCATTCGGGCGGAATGACATCACTCGATCGGCAAGCTGTCACGGCCGTATACCATTCATTGATTTTTAGATTTCAAACAAAAACTATTGTAAACCGCTTTCACTTGGTTTATAATAAAGCTAAACCGGTTTATGAAAACGCTTTTGAACTAAATCGATTTAGTACGAGAGAGGGATCCCTTTTGAAAAAAGTAACGATGGCCGATGTCGCGAAATTGGCCAACGTTTCGAAAAGCACCGTGTCACAATACTTAAATAAGCGCTATGAGTATATGAGCGAGGAGACGAGAAAACGCATCGCCGAGGCGATTGAAGAGCTTGGGTATCAGCCGAACATCATCGCCCGCAGTTTGAAGCAAAAGACGACAGCGACCATTGGCGTGATTGTTTTTAATATGCTTCATATGATGACAACGCAAGTGCTGCACGCCATTGAAGAGGAATGCCAAAAGCGCGGGTTTCAAGTCATTGTCTGCAATTCCGGCGATGATCCGGATAAGGAAAAAACATATGTTGATACGCTGCTGGCGAAGCAAGTGGACGGGTTGATCGTGTTTCCAACAGGGAAGAACGAGGACGTCTACCTCCGTCTTGTCGAGGAACGGTTTCCGCTTGTGTTTGTCGACCGGATGGTGCCGGGAGTGGAGGCGGACAGCGTGCTGCTTGATAATGCAGGTGCAGCGGAAATGGCGGTTCAGTATTTCGCTTCCCAGGGCCGCGATCGGATTGCGATTGTCACCCCTCCGCTTGTCCCTTACAACGTGCCGCGGATGGAGCGGTTGGAAGGGTTTCGGGCGGCCATGGAGAAAAGGGGATTTGAAGTCGGCGATCAAAACGTCATCGCCGCTGAACCTGCCGCGCTGCCTAGGGAGCTGAAGAAGCGGTTCGTGGAACCGAAGCGGCCTAATGCCTTGTTTGCGATCAACGACTTGACGTTGATGGGGGTTTTGCGGTTTGTGAAAGACGCAGGGGTTCGTGTGCCGGATGAGGTGGCGATCATCAACATCGATGATGTACCGTTTGCCGACATTTACACGCCGGCGCTGACAACCATCGCCCAGCCGACGTTTGCGATGGGGAAAAAAGCAGCTGAGCGCGTGTTTGAACAAATGAAAGCGAAAAAAGCCGACGGTCCGCGCGTATTTCGTTTCTCCCCGACATTGATGGAACGGACATCGATCAGGCGGGGGAAGGAATGAAGAAGGGAGGAGAAACGATGGCGATTCATGAGGACGTCGTCATTGGAATTGATATTGGAACGACAAGCACAAAAGCGGTTGTGTTTGACGGGCGGGGGAAGGTGCTGGCTTCTCACGCTGTCGACTATCCGATCATCCAGCCGCATCCGGGGTTTGCCGAGCAGGATCCCGATGAACTGTTCGCGGCGGTCGTTCAAGCGGTCGGGGCGGTGACGATCCGCCATGGCATCTGCCCAGAACAGGTGAAAGCGATGGGTTTGAGTGCGGCGATGCACTCGATTATGGCGCTTGACGAGTCGGGCCGGCCGCTCACCCGCCTCCTCATCTGGGCGGACAACCGAAGCGTGGCTCAAACGGAGCGGCTGTGGAAAGAGCAAAACGGGCTTGCCATTTACCGGCGGACGGGGACGCCGATCCATCCGATGTCGCCGCTATCGAAATTGCTTTGGCTCAAGGAGGAGCAGCCAGACGTATTTCAGCAAGCACGGCGGTTTGTGTCGGTGAAAGATTACGTGTTGCACCGTCTGTATGGCGACTATGTCGCTGACCATTCCATGGCATCGGCGACCGGTTTATTCCGATTGGAAACGCTCGATTGGGACGAGGAGGCGCTCGCCCTTGTCGGCATCCGCCGCGACCAGCTGCCGCGGCTCGTTCCCGCCACGCATATTATGACTGGCATGAAAAGAGAATGGGCGGAAAAAATGGGAGTCGCTCCGGATGTGCCTGTTGTCATTGGGGCGAGCGACGGCGTGCTCGCCAATGTCGGTGTCGGGGCGGTGCTTCCGGGGGAAGCAGCGATTACAATCGGGACGAGCGGGGCGGTGCGGACGATTGCGGCAAAACCGACGACCGACGAAAAAGGGCGGACGTTTTGTTATGCGTTGACGCCTGGCTATTGGGTCGTTGGCGGGCCGACGAACAACGGCGGCATTTTGCTTCGCTGGCTGCGCGACGAGTTCGGCGCCCACGAGCGGGAAGTGGCGAAAAAGCTCGGCATCGATCCATATGAGTTGTTGACGAAATACGCGGAACGCGTCCCGCCGGGGGCGGAAGGGCTTGTGTTTTTGCCGTTTTTGTCGGGTGAGCGGGCGCCGTACTGGAATGCGAACGCGCGCGGAACGTTTTTTGGCCTTGGCCTTCATCATAAGCGCGAGCATTTCATCCGTGCTGTCATGGAAGGCGTCTGCTTCAGCATTCTCTCGGTCGCTTTAGCCATTCGCGATGTCACGGGGCCGATGTCGGAAATCCGCGTCTCGGGCGGATTCGCCAAGTCGCCGTTTTGGCGGCAAATGCTTTCTGATATGCTCGGCAAACCGCTCATCGTGCCGCAGACGCACGAGGCGTCGGCGCTGGGGGCGGCTGCGGTGGCGCTTTACGCGTTAGGCGAGCTGCCGTCGCTGGAAACGGTGAAAACGTGGATCGACACAACGGCCCGCCATGAGCCGAAGGAAGAACATACGCTCATTTACGCTGAACTGTTTGATTTGTATGCCCGCTTGTATGAGCGATTGAAAGAGGAATTTGACATCATCGCTGCGTTTCAGCGGCGGAGTGGGTAAAGGGAGGAAGACTAAATCGATTTAGCTGGCTATGATCGGGCGCTAAATCGATTTAGCCCTTTCCTTCAAAGAACTGAAAACGTTTGCTTTGTTCACTAAATCGATTTATCTCAAAGATAAAGGGGGAGCTTGTGATGGAAATCGCCATTGTTGTTGCTGCTATTATCGTGTTATTATTGCTCATTAGCTTGTGCAGCATAAAGAAGCACGTGAGCTTCCTGGCTTTGGCAATACGCTGTTTACAATTTTGCTTCCGGTCATTTTGATGTTGATTGCCTCTGTGGCAAACGTGACGCTTGATCAAAAGTCAGAAGCGGCGAAAGTGTTGCGCTTTATCGGCGACCCGATTGTTGCGCTCTTGATCGCGACGGTTTATTCGTTCTTCAGCTTAGGCTACGCCCGCGGCTTCAACCGCGACGCTGTCTTGAAATTTGCCAACGACTGCCTCGGCCCGGTCGCGAACATCCTGCTTGTCATCGGGGCGGGCGGCGCATTCAACAAAGTGCTGCTTGATTCCGGCATCGGCGAACAAATCGCGGAAGTGGCGAAACACTCGCACTTCTCTCCGCTCCTGTTAGGCTGGGGCATTGCGGCGCTCATTCGCGTTGCGACGGGATCGGCGACCGTCTCGATGATGACCGCTGCCGGCATCGTTGCCCCCATCGCGGCTACCATGCCGGGAACGAATATGGAACTGCTTGTCTTGGCGACCGGCGCGGGTTCGTTGATCTTGTCGCACGTCAATGACTCCGGCTTCTGGATGATCAAAGAATATTTCGGCATGACGGTGAAAGAAACGCTCATGACATGGACAGTCATGGAAACGATTATTTCGGTGGTGGCGTTTGTCTTCATTTTGTTATTGAATATGGTTCTCTAGCCTTTTCCAGGCAAGACGCTCGTTTTTAGAAGAACGGGCGTCTTATTTTTATATGTTCTTTTGTTATATCTTATATTATAATTATGTAATAAAAAATGACATAAGGAGTGACGCCTGTTGATTTTTGCGAGACGTGCGGAACGAAAAATAAAGCGCGAACTGGATCAGCCTCGACGTGAGGAAACGCAGGGAGGACCGCAACAAATTGCAAGGCAAATTGTTGTGGCGGTTGATCAGCTCAAAGCAGCGATGGAACAGATGAAGATGGCGGCACTTTCGCTGAATGACATTTCCGATTCAAGCCGGAATAGTGCGGCAGAGCTGATGGACCATAGCGAGAAAACGGTGGAGTATACGGAAAAAGTGGCGAACAAAATGCGAACAATCGAGGAGGCGGCTAGGGAAATCGCTGCATCTTCACGTGATATGTATGCGAGCAGCCAGCTGTTTTCCGAACATTGGCTGCATTCATGGAATTCATTGGAGACGTTGCAAAAAGAAATTCGAACACTGCGCTCCCACCATGAAACGTTATTGGAACAAATGGACCATCTCGTTCATCATTCGCGACGCATCAATGAAATTATATCAGCGATCGGCGAGATTTCGCAGAAAACGAAAATTTTGTCGCTCAATGCCAATATTGAGGCGGCTCGTGCGGGAGAACATGGGCGCGGGTTTGCGGTCGTCGCGCGGGAAATCGGCATGTTGGCGAATCAAACGTCGGAAGCTGTCCAGCAAACACAGGATATTTTGTCCCTTATTCAACGTGAAATCGCAGCGACAACCGATATCGTTCACGAAGAAACAAAGCAAATCGATGTCGAAGAGAAAGAAATGGAAGCGATTATGTCGTTCCTTCATTTGCTGCAGCGACAGCTGAATGATATGACGGACCTCGTCTCCTCTTCTGTCCGGTCAGCGTCTGGGCAGTCGGACAGCGTGAAAGAAATCGCCGTTCTCCTAGAAGAAATCGTGCAATTGAGCCGGGAAAATCAACGGTTTGTCGAGCGAGTGACGGCGGATATGAACGAACAGCATGAAAGCGTCGAACAGATTTTACGCATTAATGAAGCGCTGCAAAAGACAGCGGAGGAGCTGCAGCAAACGGTCGGACGTGATTGGATGAGAGAAACGATTTCTGTCGATGATGCGGTCGTGAAAAACACGATTCAGAAACTATCGGCTTTGCTTCAGTCAGCTCCGTTGGAACAAATGGATGAGGCCATGCATCAACGCGTGCTGGATCGATTTTTATCTGAGAATGGAGAGATTGAGGCTGTCTGGTCGAATCGTCTTGATGGGGCGTTTGTCTATTCGAATCCGCCGGCGGGCTTGGTCAACGCCAAAGTCCGGTCGTGGTTTCAGGAAGCTTGTAGAGGAACAGTGTATGTTTCCGATCCGTATGTATCGGCATTGACGAAACATCTTTGCGTCACGGTGTCCGCTCCCATTAGGGATCATAACGGTCAAATTGTCGGGGTCATTGGAGTGGATTTGTCGCTTGTGAAATGAACGCTGCCCCAAAAAGGTGCATGTGTGCCTTTTTGGGGCATGTTTTGTTTTTCGAGCTGGCTGATTGGTCGAAAGATGATTGATAATAAATATAACAAAAATATGTAATAAAATATGACAAATATGTTGAGTCCGTGAAACGTGGGCCTTATACTGCTAATCAAGAACAAATCCTCAACGTGGAGAACATGCATCGCTTTTGAGGAACAAGGGAGGGATGCGCTCTTTTAGATGAACGAGGGGCAGGAATTCATCGATGTTTCAAATGAATAGGGGGAAGGGTGTGCGAATGAAACCAGCATTCATGTGGAAATTATGGCTGCTTTTATGCGTCAGTGTTTTTGCTCTTGGGGGATGTGCGGCGTCATCAGCAGTGGATCAAGCCAAAAACGAGAATCAAAATGATTCATCTTCGGCTGGCAAAGAAGGGGATGTGGTCAAAGTAGGAATCCTTCACTCGTTAAGCGGGACGATGGCCATCAGTGAAGTGTCGCTGCGCGATGCCGAGTTAATGGCCATTGAGGAAATCAATGCATCGGGCGGGCTGCTCGGCAAGAAGATTGAACCGGTTGTGGAAGATGGGGCGTCGGACTGGCCGACGTTTGCCGAAAAGGCGAAAAAATTGCTGCAAAAAGATCAAGTGGCCGCCATTTTTGGCGGTTGGACATCGGCGAGCCGCAAGGCGATGCTTCCGGTTGTGGAGCAAAACAACGGGCTGCTTTGGTATCCGGTGCAATATGAAGGGATGGAGTCGTCTCCGAACATCTTTTACACTGGAGCGACGACGAATCAACAAATCGTTCCAGCGGTCAGCTGGCTCTTGAAAAACCGCGGCAAGACGTTTTTCTTGCTTGGATCGGATTACGTCTTTCCGCGGACAGCGAACAAAATCATCAAGGCCCAGTTGAAGGCCGAAGGTGGGCAAGTGGTCGGGGAAGAATATACGCCGCTCGGCCATACCGATTATAGCACCATTATCAGCAAAATCAAACAAGTGAAACCGGCTGTCGTCTTCAATACGCTCAACGGCGATAGCAATGTCGCCTTTTTTAAACAGTTGAAAGACGCTGGCATCACACCGAAAGACGTGACGGTGATGTCCGTCAGTATCGCGGAAGAAGAAATACGCGGGATCGGGCCGGATGTGTTGGCTGGTCACTTGGCTGTGTGGAACTATTTTCAGACGACCGATACACCGGAAAATAAGGCGTTTGTACAAAAGTATAAAGAAAAGTACGGGCAAGACCGCGTGACCGATGATCCGATTGAAGCGGCGTATACAGCCGTTCATTTATGGGCCGAAGCAGTGAAAAAAGCCGGCTCCTTTGATGTGGATCAAGTGAAAAAAGCGGCGGCCGGCCTTGAATACAAGGCGCCGGAAGGAACGGTGAAAATTGACGGGGAAACGCAGCATTTATGGAAAACGGTGCGCATTGGTGAAATCCAAGCGGACGGACAATTCAAAGAGTTATGGAATTCCGGTCAGCCGGTGAAGCCGGATCCGTATTTAAAAAGCTACCCATGGGGGAAAGGATTAAGTGAATAGTTGCATGGGGAGGAAGGCATGTCCTTCCTTCTCGCCCAGCGGACATGAGAGGGGGGACGGCGATGTTTATTGACCAATTATTCAACGGGCTGAGCGTCGGTTCGATTTTGCTTTTGATCGCCATTGGGTTGGCGATCACCTTTGGATTGATGGGCGTCATCAATATGGCGCACGGTGAACTGATGATGGTCGGAGCGTATACGACCTATGTCATCCAGCAATGGTTCACTAGCCATATGCCGCACTCGGCAGGGCTGTATTTTGTCGCCGCCATTCCATTGTCATTTTTGGCAGCCGCTCTGCTTGGATGGGGGCTGGAAAAAAGTTTGATCCGCCATTTGTATCGCCGTCCGTTGGACAGTTTGTTGGCTACATGGGGGATCAGTTTGATTTTGCAACAGACCGCCCGTCTCATCTTTGGGGCGCCCAACGTGGCGGTTGTGCCGCCAAGCTGGCTGGATGGCGGAATCCGCTTGTTTGGGGCAGTGTTTCCGTATAAACGGTTGTTTATTCTTTGCCTTGTGTTGGCGATCGTTTTCTTTCTCTATATGTATTTAATGAAAACACGAGCTGGCCGACGCATTCAGGCTGTCACCATGAACCGGTCGATGGCAGCCTGCCTCGGCATTGCCACGCAGAAAGTTGATGCATACTCGTTTGCGATCGGTTCAGGATTGGCGGGGGTGGCGGGATGTGCGTTGACCTTGCTTGGGCCGATTGGGCCGACGATCGGCACGTACTATATTGTCGATGCGTTTATGGTCGTCATTTTAGGGGGAGTGGGAAAACTGGCTGGGACGATGCTGGGAGCGTTTGGCATTGGTTTGATTTCGACGTTCGTCGAATATTCCACAAGCGCCACCATCGCCAAAGTCATTGTGTTCGTTCTCATTATTGCGTTCTTGCAATGGAAACCGTCCGGTCTTCTTAGCGTGAGAACGCGGTCGCTCGATTGAGGGGAGGGAGCATCGTGAACAAACGTTGGGGATACTGGCTGTTTTTCGCCGCTTTGTTTTTGGCGCCATTTTATTTAACGGAGTTTCGCCTGTCTTTGCTTGGCAAATTTCTTTGCTTTGCCATCGTGGCGGTCGGCATTTCTCTCATTTGGGGCTATACCGGCATTTTGAGCCTCGGCCATGGGGTGTATTTTGGATTGGGTGCTTATTGCATGGCGATGTATTTGAAGCTCGAAGCTTCGCAAGGGCATTTGCCTGATTTTATGGAATGGAGCGGCGTGCGCGAACTGCCGTGGTTTTGGAAGCCGTTTGCGCATCCGATGGTGGCCATCGCCGCCGCGATCGCTCTTCCTACGTTGCTCGCTGCGCTATTAAGCTATTTCACGTTTAAAAATCGGATTCAAGGCGTCTATTTTTCTCTCCTTTCCCAGGCGGTTGTTGTCGTGTTTGTTACGTTGTTTATCGGCAAGCAAGAATGGACGGGTGGAACGAACGGCTTGACCAATTTTTCGACCGTGTTTGGTTTTTCGCTGTCATCGCCGCTCACCCAAATCGTTTTGTATTGGCTGACAACGGCCTGTCTCGCTCTCATTTTCGTCGCGGCGCGCCGCTTGACGTCCGGACGGTTGGGGAAGGTGCTCATCGCGATTCGCGACGCGGAAAACCGAGTTCGTTTTTTAGGATTCAATCCGACCGTCTATAAAGTGTTTGTGTATAGTTTGTCAGCCGCCTTTGCCGGAGTGGCTGGGGCGTTGTTTGTCCTGCAAGTCGGGCTCATTTCCCCGGAGATGATGGGGATTATTCCTTCGATCGAAATGGTGTTATGGGCCGCTGTCGGCGGACGCCAATCGCTCATGGGCGCGATTATGGGCGCGATTGTCATGAACACGGCGAAAAGCTTTTTAAGCGAAAATTATCCGGATCTATGGCTGCTTTTGTTAGGCGCCTTGTTTGTCGTTGTTGTGCTGTTTGTTCCGAAAGGATTGGCGGGCATTTATGAATCGCTCGCTGCCGTTCGCATCAAAGCAAAAAGGGGGCATGAACGTGAAGCCCGTGTTGATGTGTCGTGACGTCGTCGTTGACTTCGATGGATTTCGTGCTTTGCAAGGTGTTGATCTCGCGGTTTACCCTCATGAAGTGCGGTTTTTGATCGGCCCGAACGGAGCGGGAAAAACGACGCTGCTCGATGTCATTTGCGGGCGGACGAGAGCGACGGACGGCCGAGTGCTGTTTTTCTCCCATGACATCACGCAACGGCCGGAATACGAGATCGTGCAAATAGGCATCGCCCGGAAGTTTCAAAGCCCTTCCATTTTTCCGTTTTTGACGGTATGGGAAAATATGGAGTTAGCCATGCGACAAGATCGGCGTCTGCGTTCCGTTTTGCGGGCGAAGTTGACCGGAGAAGAGAAAGAAATGATGGCAGCACAGCTAGAGAAAATTGGATTGCTCGATGAACGTCATCGCTTAGCGGGCTCACTGTCTCATGGCCAAAAGCAGTGGTTGGAAATCGGCATGCAGCTCATTCAGCGTCCGCAGCTCCTCCTATTGGATGAGCCGATCGCCGGCATGAGTGCGGCGGAGCGGGAGCGCACGGGGGAATGGCTCCATGAAATGGCCGAACATTGTGCGGTCATTATTGTCGAGCATGATATGGACTTTGTCCGCCGCTATTCCAAACAAGTGACAGTCATGCATGAAGGAAAAGTATTGTGCGAAGGCTCGATGGATGAAGTGCAGCAAAACGAACAAGTGATCGATGTGTACCTTGGAAGGGGGAAAAACGCGTGCTGCGCCTCCGGGATGTAACGGCTGGCTATGACGGAAGTGTGGTGCTCGATCATGTTGACATGGATGTTCCTCTTGGCCGGGTGACGGCGGTGTTGGGCAGAAACGGAGTCGGCAAAACGACGTTGATGAAAACGATCATCGGGTTGATTCGCCCGATGTCAGGCGTCGTCGAATGGGAGGGGGAAGATATCACGCGATGGCCGCCGGAGCGGCGGGCGCGAGCGGGGATCGGCTATGTGCCGCAAGGGAGGGAAATTTTCTCCGCGCTGACAGTGGAAGAAAATATCCTTCTCGGGTTGGAAGCGCAGGCCGAGAACGTCCGTCCTCAGCCGATCCTTGAGGAAATGTATGCATTATTTCCAGTCCTAAAAGAGATGCGCCAGCGAAAAGGAGGGGATTTAAGCGGTGGACAGCAGCAACAGCTGGCCATCGCCCGCGCGTTGGCCGGCCGGCCGAAACTGCTCTTGCTTGATGAACCGATGGAAGGCATTCAGCCATCGATCGTTGAGTTGATTCATGATGTGATTATGAAAATCGCCGAAGAAAAACAGGTTGGCATCGTATTGGTCGAACATAACGTGGAGCTGGCGTTTTCTTGTGCCGATCGTTTCTATATTTTGGATCGCGGCACTGTCGTGGCGAAGGGGGATGTCGATGGGGCTGATTTGACTTATATTCAATCATTTCTTGCTGTTTAAGCCACAGGCCGCGGGTTAGCGATGAGAGATTTCTTGAACCTGCGAGTATAGGTGGGAGCATTCAAGAGGGGGAGAGATGAGTGAAACTGACTCCGCGCGAACAGGAAAAGCTGTTGATCGTCGTGGCCGCCGATTTGGCGCGCCGCCGGAAAGAACGAGGATTGAAACTGAATTATCCGGAAGCGGTGGCGCTCATTACGTATGAGCTGTTGGAAGGCGCCCGCGACGGGCGGACGGTGGCGGAGTTGATGCAATACGGCGCGACGATTTTGACACGCGATGATGTGATGGAAGGCGTCGCTGACATGATCGACGAGATTCAAGTCGAGGCGACGTTTCCGGACGGCACGAAACTCGTCACTGTCCACCAGCCGATCCGGTCGTAACGGCGCTGGACGATTTCATGACTGCGGACAGAGGAGTGATGATATGATCCCAGGAGAATACCGATTGCGTGAGGAACCGATTGTGTGCAATCGACAAAAATCGGCCACGAAACTGACGGTTGTAAACCGCGGCGACCGCCCGGTGCAGGTTGGTTCCCATTTTCACTTTTTTGAAGTCAACGCATTTCTTGAATTTGACCGGCAGGCGGCGTACGGAAAACATTTGAACATTCCAGCCGGGACAGCGGTTCGTTTTGAGCCCGGAGATGCGAAGCAAGTAGAGCTTGTTCCGTTCTCCGGCGAGCGCCGGGTGTACGGATTAAACAATATGGTCAACGGTCCGCTTGATGGCAGCAAGAAGGGAGAGTAAGAGAATGAGTTTTTCCATGTCAAGACGGCAATACGCGGATATGTTTGGGCCGACGACTGGGGACTGCATCCGGTTGGCGGATACGGACTTATGGGTTGAAATTGAGCATGACTATACGGTTTACGGCGATGAAGTGAAATTCGGCGGTGGGAAGGTGATTCGCGACGGGATGGGGCAACATCCGCTCGCAACCCGCGACGAAGCGGTCGATTTAGTGCTGACGAATGCCGTCATCGTTGATTACACCGGCATTTACAAAGCCGATATCGGGATCAAAGATGGAAACATCGCCGCCATCGGCAAGGCTGGGAATCCGCTGTTAATGGATGGCGTCAATATTGTCATCGGCGCCTCAACGGAAGTGATCGCGGCGGAAGGAAAAATCGTGACAGCCGGCGGGGTCGACGCCCATATCCATTTCATTTGCCCGCAGCAAATCGAAACTGCTCTATCATCGGGCATTACGACGATGATCGGCGGCGGGACCGGGCCGGCGACCGGAACGAATGCCACGACGTGCACGCCGGGAGAGTGGAACATTTACCGGATGCTTGAAGCCGCCGAAGCGTTCCCGATGAATATCGGTTTTTTAGGAAAAGGCAACGCATCGGCGAAAGAGCCGATCGCTGAGCAAGTCCGCGCCGGAGCGATTGGACTCAAACTTCATGAAGACTGGGGAACGACGGCGGCGGCGATTGATGCGTGCTTGCGAGTGGCGGATGAGTACGATGTGCAAGTCGCCATTCATACCGATACATTGAATGAAGGCGGGTTTGTCGAGCATACACTGAAGGCCATTAACGGGCGCGTCATTCATACATACCATACGGAAGGAGCCGGAGGGGGGCATGCGCCCGATATTATGAAAGTCGCCAGCTTCCCGAACATTTTGCCTTCTTCCACGAATCCGACGCGGCCGTATACGAAAAACACGCTTGATGAGCATTTAGATATGTTAATGGTGTGCCATCATTTAGATCCGTCCGTTCCGGAAGACATTGCCTTTGCCGATTCGCGCATCCGCAAAGAAACGATTGCTGCTGAAGATATTTTGCACGACATCGGCGCGTTCAGCATGATCAGTTCCGACTCGCAAGCGATGGGGCGCGTCGGTGAAGTCATTTTACGCACGTGGCAAACGGCCGACAAAATGAAAAAACAGTTTGGCCGCTTGCCGGAGGAAACGGGGCGGGGCGATAATGTTCGCGTCAAACGGTATGTAGCCAAATACACGATCAATCCAGCCATTACGCATGGGATTGCCGAATATGTCGGCTCGGTGGAAGTCGGAAAATTCGCGGATTTGGTCGTTTGGCATCCCGCTTTTTTCGGGGTCAAGCCTGAGCTCGTCATCAAAGGCGGGATGATCGCCTACAGCGTGATGGGCGACCCGAACGCCAGCATTCCGACGCCGCAACCCGCGCTGTACCGCCCGATGTTCGCCAGCTATGGCGCCGCCATCGCGAAAACGTCCATCACCTTTTTATCCAAAGCGGCGTTCGAGCGCGGCATTCCGGACAAGCTGGGGCTGCACAAAATCGTCAAGCCGGTTGGAAACATTCGCTCTTTGACTAAACACGATATGGTATTCAACAACGCCATGCCCCAAATCGATGTCGATCCGCAGACGTATGAAGTGAAGGTCGACGGGCGGCTCATTACGTGCGAGCCGGCCGAAGTGGTGGCCATGGCGCAACGATATTTTCTTTTTTGAGGTGATGATGATGATTATTGAAACGATTATCGGCAATATTCAAACCCTCCCTTCTCTCCCCCCGCACATCGAACGGGTGTACATGGCAAGCGACGATTTAGTGAAACGAATCCAGCGGGTCGTGACCGATCACGGGCGGGAACTTGGCATTCGCCTAAAGGAAGCTAAAGAATTGGCGGATGGAGATGTATTGTGGATGGATGACCATAACGCGATCGTTGTTTCCGTTCTTCCCGAGGATTTGCTTGTTATAAAGCCGGTTTCGTTGAAACAAATGGGGGAGATCGCTCATCAGCTCGGCAACCGCCATTTGCCCGCCCAATTCGAGGAAGGGGAAATGCTCGTCCAATATGACTATTTAGTCGAAGAGCTGCTTCAGCAGCTCGCCATCCCGTACAAGCGGGAAAAACGGAAAGTAAAACAAGCGTTTCGCCATATCGGCCACCGCCATGACTGACCAACAGCTGTTGTGGCTGCTGCAGCTCTCAGATTCGAATTTTCCGTCTGGAGCATTTTCCCATTCCTTTGGGTTTGAAACATACATGTACAATGAACAAATTTGCGATGCCAAAACGTTTCGTGAAGCGCTTGTCGTTTATATCCAGACCCAGCTGACGTATACGGATGGATTAGCGTGCCGGATCGCCTATGAGCAGTTGGAAGCCAACAGCATGGAAGGACTGCAGCGGCTGAACGAAACGCTGTTTGCCCTCTGCCTGGCGAAGGAAACGCGAGAAGGAACGAGAATGATCGGGGAGCGCTTATGGAAACTGTGCCGCCACATTTATTCGGTCGATGAACTCGATGAGATCGTGCAAACGAAGCAGTCCATTCATCCGGCCATCGTGTTTGCGGCGGTTGGCCGCAAAATCGAAGCGTCGAAGCGAACGACCGTGTTGACATATTTATTTACCGCCGTGCAAACGATGGTGCAAAACGCGGTCCGAGGCATTCCCCTCGGCCAAACGGACGGGCAAAAGCTGCTCGTCATGGTGCAGCCATATTTGATTCATGCCGCAAGCATCATCGAGGCGCTCGACGAAGAGGAGCTTGGGACGGCAGCCGTTGGTCTGGAAATCGCGCAAATGCAACATGAACGCCTTCCCGTCCGGTTGTTTATGTCGTAATGTTGGACAAACAAAACAGCGCCTATTTGGGTTTGAATGGAAAACGAAGAAGGGGGAATATCATGATGGAACCCGTACGAATCGGCATTGGCGGCCCGGTCGGCGCCGGCAAAACGATGCTTGTCGAGAAGCTGACGCGGGCGATGCATCGCCGTTTTAGCATTGCGGTCATCACGAACGATATTTATACAAAAGAAGACGCTCAGTTTTTAATCAAACATAGCGTCTTGCCGGAAGATCGGATTATCGGCGTCGAAACGGGCGGATGCCCGCATACGGCCATTCGCGAAGATGCATCAATGAATTTTGCCGCCATCGACGAATTGAAGCGGTGCCATCCAGATGTGGAACTCATTTTTATCGAGAGCGGCGGCGATAACTTGGCGGCGACCTTCAGCCCGGAGTTGGTTGATTTCTCCATTTACGTCATCGACGTCGCCCAAGGGGAGAAAATTCCGCGCAAAGGCGGGCAAGGGATGATTAAGTCGGATTTGCTCGTGATTAATAAGATTGATTTGGCTCCTTACGTCGGCGCCAGCCTGGAAGTGATGGAGCGGGACGCCAAAGCGGCGCGAGGGGCGAAACCGGTCATTTTTACGAATTTAAAAGAAGAGATCGGGCTTTTTGACGTTGTGGATTGGATCGAAAAACAGGTGCTGCTGGCAGGGCTGGAAGAATGAGCTGGACCGGGCGTTTGCAATGTACAGCGTCCTTCAGAAACGGCCGCACCGTCATTTTGGACAGCTATAATGAAGGAGCGCTGAAACTGATGCGCCCTGTTTATCTCGATCCTGCTCATCCGACGTTATATCTTGTCCACGTTGGGGGAGGGTACGTCGATGGAGACCGCTACGAGATCAATATGAAGCTGGAGCCTCACGCTAGACTGATGATGACGACGCAAGCGGCGACAAAAGTGTACAAAACTCCGCATGCGCCTGTTTGGCAATATACGCAATTTTCCTTGGGGGACGAAAGTGTTCTCGAATATTTTCCCGATCCTCTCATTGCCTACGAGCAAGCCCGTTTTATCCAGGAGACGGTCGTCTATATAACAAACCGTTCGACGTTTATGTACGGGGAGATCATCACGCCAGGTTGGGCGGAGAGCGGACAGCTGTTCCGCTACGATTGGATTCGTTCGAAACTGAAGGTGTATCAAGACGAAGTGCTCGTTCTGTTTGATCATCTGTACTTGGATTCGCGGCAGCACTTAATGAGCATGCTGCAGCTTGGCGGCTATACGCATGTCGGATCATTGGTGGCTCTTTCTCCGTTCATCACAAAGGAAGTGTTAGAACAGTTCAACCAATTAATGGAAGAGATGCCGCAAGAGGTTCGCTGCGGTTTTTCAGCGGCGGCCGTTCCAGGCTTTTCTGTACGTATATTGGCGTATGAAACATCGGTCATCGAAGCGATATTCCAACGCGTCCAACAGTTCATTCGCCAACAATGCGGTGAGAAAGCGCCAGTCTGCTGGAGGAAATATTGAGAAGGGAAAGGATGAAGACAATGGGATCGATATGGCCTGTGCTCTTGTTTGGATTGTTGCTAGGAATGAAGCATGCGACGGAACCGGATCACGTCATTGCCGTTTCGACCATTGCCAGCCGGACGAAAAAACTGTCCCTTTCATCGCTGGCCGGCATGTTTTGGGGAATCGGCCATACGTTGACGCTGCTTGTCGTCGGGATGGCGATGATCGCCTTTGAGCGGCAAATTCCTGAACAGATTGCTTCTTATCTTGAAATGGGCGTCGGCATCATGATCGTTATTCTAGGAATTGCTAGTTTCCGTTCGACAATGAGGCTGGATCATCGTCACCAAGGCGATATTCATCATTTGCATGTGAAATCGACATTGATCGGCATCGTCCACGGTTTAGCCGGCAGCGCAGGAATGGTGTTGTTGACGATGACGACGGTCAAAGGAACTTGGATGGCTCTTGCTTTTATTTTGATTTTTGGCCTAGGAACGGTCATCAGCATGATGCTGTTCACGACGTTTCTCGGGATTCCGTTTGTTTGGATGAAAGCGAAACAGCAAGTCATGAATCAATGGATCGTGAAAACCGTCTCCCTCATCAGCATCGCCTATGGGGTCTATTACATGTATCATATCGCCGCCGAAATTTGACGCTCCTCGCGGCTGGCGTCATAGGTGGAGGGTTGTTCAAAACAAAGAAGCACCGGTCTTGGGAGAAGGCCGGTGCTTCTTTTTCGATGCGGCGTCATCATCACCTCGTGTCACACCAGTGGTTTGACCAGCAACAACTCATCTCGAATAGGAATGCCGTCAGGACTTGTTTTCGGAATGCTTGGCTTGATTCGCCGCGCCTTGTCGACAGCGTTGGGAAAGACGTTCACAATTTGATAGCCGCGCTTTTGATAGAAACGAAGGGCATGCAAGTTGTCGTTGGTAGTGATCAGTTGAACAGCCGTGCACCTTTGTTGTCTCGCCCATGCCTCTGCCTCATGCAAAAGGGCGCTGCCGATGCCGCGGTTTTCCATTATGCTGTCTAGCGAGATGATCTCGCATTCGTTTCCGCGAATCACAAACGTAATGAGCCCGATGATCCGCTGTCCATTCTCGACAGCCGCAAATCCATCCAGTTCGCTGCAGTTATAGATGCCGGTCGAGACAACCATTTGCGGACTTCCCCAATGGTTGGTGAAAAACTGGTTGACCATGGCGCGGTTCAATTGTTTGATTGGAACGATGTTCAAAGCATTCCTCCTCCCTCTAGAAATGTTGATTTATCAAGGCTTTTCGGCCCCTCAGGGGTGTCCAAAAAATATTTTTCGACAAAATCCCTTACATCCTTTTTCAGTTTTGTGGATATCTTACAGACCTAGGGTGCG